>JAEVZT010000578.1 GCA_023392115.1 Chloroflexota bacterium | reverse complement strand
GGTTGTCGCTGACGCGCGTCGAGGCGTAAGCCGACGACCAACCGCCGCCGCCTAGGTCGCGTTCTTCAAGGAAGGGGTCGCCAAACGTGTTCGTCCAATAGGCGATGGCGAACACCTGAACGCCCTGCTCTTCTTCGTCATCCTGATCGACGTCGCGGTACTCGCCCTGCGGTTCGATCGGCAGCGTCAGGCTGTAGATAAACGGGGATTCATAGAAATCGGTGGTGATTTGACCGAGAGTTTGCGACTCCGGCGACATCAGGAAGTAGCGGTTGCGGTCGACAAACCCCGCCTGATCTTCGGTGATGATGACCGGATGTGCGACCCCCGATGTAAAGAAGGGATTGGTATAGGTGACTTCGCCCGAAATGGCAACGTCGCCGCCGTCGTCGTTGACGATTTCGGCGGGCGGTGGGGCGTCGTCCTGTGCCACAATGACCGTGATTCCAAACGCGAACACGAGCACCAACAGCAGTGCTGCGCGCCAACTAAAAGCGTGAACCGACATAGAAGTTTCTCTCCGCTGTGAAAATTACGCCCGATATATCCTGCGTACGAGCATAATCCAGATTTCACAATCCTGCAATCAGCGGAGAAGGTCGAGTTTACAGTTGACAGTTCACAGTTCACAGTAAATGAAAGAGGGTTCTTACTGTCAACTGTTTACTATAAACTGTGAACTGTAAACTTCCTCAGCGCGTGAACTCATTGATCGACGTGAGCAGCTTGCTCCGCTGCGCCACATCCTTGAGCAAATTGCGCCGGTTGATCAACACGGGCGGTTTGTGCGCGTGCGCCCATACCTCGTCGGCGATATCCCATACCGCGTTCGGGCGGGCGATGCGCAGCGCGGCTTGCGAGCGGCGGCGCAGCCCGCTTTCACCTTCCGACAGCCACAACTGGACGGCGTCGGCGACCTCACGCGGGCTAGGCGCGAACAACCCCGCGTTGTTCTCGATCACGTATTCGACGTTGCCCGTTTCCTGACCGGGGATGGCGTCGAACAGGATCAGCGGCAGCCCGGCGATGCACGCCTCGCTGATGGTGGCGGGACCCGCCTTCGTCACGATGATGTCCGCCCCCGCCATCAGCATCGGCATGTCTTTGACGAAACCGTAAACGTGCGTCGGCTGATTCCACTCACTCGCCTCAAGCTGATCTTTGAGCTGCTTGTTGCGTCCGGCGACAATGACGAGCTGGCAGCGCAGGTTGCGCCGGTTGATGGAGCGGGCGGTCTTGTATAGCGGACCCATGCCGTCGCCGCCGGCGACCAGCAGGATCGTCGGCAGGGTCGCGTCCCAACCCAGCTGGTGACGTGCATACGACTTCTCGACCAGCCCCTGCGCGAAACGCGGGTGTACCGGCAGCCCCGTGATGCGCATCTGCTCAGGCTTCAGACCGGCTTCCAAGCCGCGCTCGTAAGCGGGCTGTGTCGGCACAAGCGTCCGTTCGGCACGCTTGTCATACCAGAACATGTGCGTCGACACGAGATCGGTGACGACGACAACGAACGGCGGGCGCTTCTCCTGCACCGTCAGCGCCTGCATCGCTAGATGCGTCAATATCGAATGAACGGAGACGATCACGTCGGCGGGGTTTTCGCGATACATCCGCTTGAGGCGCTTTTCTGCTGTCAGGTACATCCCCTGCGACAGCACTTTTGCCCGCCGCCGGGTATTCGACAGCTTGTAGCCCATGCCCCACGACGATTTGCTGTGGTTGATCAACCACGGATAAAACTCAGGCATGTAATTGAACGGAAAAGGTGAGTACGACCGGAACACGTCGACAAGACTCACCTGAACGTCGCCATTATGTTTCTGAATCAGAGCATCGCGGATCGCTTCCGCCGCGGCGCGGTGTCCGCCTCCGGTGTCCGACATGAGAAACAGGATTCGCTTTGTCAACTCACTTCTCCCCTTGCTGAATTACGCGCTTCAACCGCCGAAAGAACTCGCTCCGCGACAGCATCACGCGCCGTCCACAGCCGGCGCAGCGCATGCCAATGTCTGCGCCAACGCGGTAGATGATCCACTCGTCGCTGCCGCACGGGTGCGGCTTTCGCATCTGCACGCGGTCGCCGATGTGAAGGTTTTCGGGCATGGATTCAGTCCATCGGTACCAGTTCACAGTGTACTGATAAAGTTTTATAAAAAGCGTATATCTTCCCGACGACCACCGACCAACGACCGCCAATGATAACACATCCATCCAACGCCAGTTCCGTACCGCCTGTGCTATAATTCGGCGCAACGTTCACGCCATAACCCCAACGGAGTCACGCTTGCTGTTAGGTGGAAATCTCTCTCCCGAACTCCTGATCGCCAACCTCATCGCCCTCGGGCTGGGGATGACGATCCACGAATTCGCTCACAATTATGTCGGCTGGCGCATGGGCGATCCTGAACCCGCGCGTCTGGGACGCCTGACACTCAACCCGCTTGTCCACATCAACTGGCTCGGCTGGATCATGTTCGCGCTGATCGGCTTCGGCATCCTCGGCTCCGCGCCGATCTCGCCATACCGCATGCCGCGCGAAAACCGGCGCTGGCGCTGGCTGGCGGCAGTCGGCGCGGGTCCCATCTCGAACCTGCTGCTGGCAATCATCTTCGCGCTCATCGTCCGCGTCATCGGCTTTTCAACGCTGCTCAGCTTCCCGGATGTCATCGTCCTCATCCTTCAGCAGTTGATCTTCTTCAACGTGCTGCTGTTCGTCTTCAACCTGCTGCCGCTGTTCCCAATCGACGGCTGGCACATTGTCTACGCGCTGCTGCCGCCGGAGCTCGCCGCGACGTGGCAGCGCCACCAGACAACATCACAGTACGTCTTCTTCGGCTTGCTCCTGCTCAGCTTCGTCCGTCTGCCGGGCATTCCCAACCTCTTTGGTCTGCTGATCGGACAGCCGACGAACGCGATCCTCAACCTGCTGCTCGGCTGATGGGCGTCGCGCACCGCGTCCGGCAGGGCTTACACGGGCTGTTCGCCTTCGCCCTGCCCGTCGACACCGACCTCGCCGCCCGCTGGCTGTCGCCGCCGCTGCTGGCGCTGTTCGAGCGACAGGGGCGGGTCGAGCGGCGGCACAGCCTCAACGTCCTGCGTTCGATTCTGGCGCAGGGCGACGCGCCCGCCGATCTCGCCGTCGCCGCGCTCCTGCACGATGTCGGCAAGAGCCGCTATCCGCTGGCGGTGTGGCAAAAGACGCTCGCCGTCCTCACCCGCCGCTTCGCGCCCGCCGTTTTTCGGCGCTTGAGCGCGGGCGATCCGCGCCGCATCTTCGTCCGCCCGTTCGTCGTCTACGTCCATCACCCGGCGTGGAGCGCGGAGATGATCGCCGCGACCGGCGAGGCGAGCGCCGACGCGCTGTGGCTTGTCGAACACCATCAGGACGATCGGATGCGCTGGCAGGATCATCATCTGTACACAGTGTTAAAACGCCTTCAGGTGGCAGACGATGCGAATTAGCGACAGGATTGTTCTGGAAACTGTATTCAGGAGATAGTCACAAAGGGACTCGCTTATGGCTACGATCTCGGTCGGAATCCTCGGATTAGGACGGCTTGGCACGTCGTTCGGGCTGGCGCTCAAACGCTACAGCGCGCGCAAAGACGCCCGGCAGCAGTTTTCGATCACCGGCTACGACACGACGGACAACGCGAACGTCGCCAAGTCGAAAAACGCGGTCGATACAACCACGCGTTCGGTCGTCGACGCGGCAGCCGACAAGGACATCGTCATCTTGACGCTGCCCTACCGTGAAGTTCAGGCGGCGTACCGCGCTGTCGGTCAGGACGTGCGCCCCGGCGCGGTCGTCCTCGACGTGTCGCCGCTCAAACTGCCGTCGCAGCTCTGGGCGGAGAAGCACCTGCGCGCCGACGCCTACGCGCTCGGCATCACGCCGATCCTCAACCCGGCTTACCTGTTCGACGGCTTGGACGATGCCGAACACGCCGCCGCCGACCTGTTCGAGAAGGGGACGATGCTGCTCATGCCGCACCCGAAATGCGCTAAAGAGGCGGTCGAGCTGGCGGCGGATTTTGCCGAACTGCTCGGCGCGCCGGCGCACTTCGCCGACCCCGCCGAACACGATGTCTGGGTGGCGGCGACCGAAGGTATTCCGGCGGCGCTCGGCGTGGCGGCGTTTTACAGCTTGCAGCGC
>JAEVZT010000501.1 GCA_023392115.1 Chloroflexota bacterium | reverse complement strand
GGCTTTCGCCGTCTCTGCTCCCGCTGCGCCCTCCGCGGGTTTCTCGGCGTTCTTGCCGTTCCCGTTGAGGGTCGAACGCGACGCGCTCTTGCTGTCGTTGACGTAAAAACCGGAACCCTTAAAAATCACGCTTGCAGGCTGCACAACACGCACTACACGCTGTCCAGTAACCGGATCGACGGTCAACGGTTCGTCCAGAAACTTCTGGCGATAATCAAAGGTCGTCCCATCTTCACGACGATAGGTATACAACGGCATATACGCACCTCGTACAGCACAAATTTAGCTTTTCTGCCACACGGTATATTACACCATGATCGCGTAAAAAGTCCATATGCAGGCGAAACTCTGATGTGTTTCTTACGCGCAAAGTCCGCCGATCGTCGTATGGCGAAAACGGCACGCGCGCGGCAAAATCAGCTTCTATCGTGCCGTCAAGGAGTGCCATTATGCGGAAGCTGCTGCTCGTCCTGCTCTCGTTGATCCTGCCGGCGTCCGCGGCGCTGGCGCAGTCAGCCGATCTCGATCCCGATGCGCCGCCGACCTTCGGTTCGGTCGCCCTGTCGCCCGACGAAGCGCTCGATCCGTTCGTCGCCTCGATGACCATCAGCGGCAGCATCGCCGTGAACGAAGACAACGCCGGCACAGGCTGCACCGGCTACGCCGCATCCGCGCCGGATTTCCGCTTCACATGGACGGGCGAAGCATCACACCTGAGTGTGTTCTTCAGTTCGCGCGGCGATACAACGCTCATCATCCGCGATCCTGACGGCGGCTACCTGTGCGATGACGACGGCGGCATCGGCTTGAATGGGCAGGTGGACATCGACGAGCCGGTCGAAGGCGATTACACCGTCTGGGTCGGCAGCTTCGACGCGGATGACGTGATCAGCGGCTACCTGTTCATCAGCCGCTCGGCGCTCGACCCGGCGTCGATCGCGCTTGCCGTCGCCAGCGGCGGGCTTGGCGACATTGCCGACGTCACCGACCTCACCTTCGACGCCGAGCCACTGTTTGGACGCGGAGAACTGATGACAGGCTTCACGCCGGATCCGCAGACAGTTGAGATCGCCACCGGCGGCGACGTTGACACGTTCGGCATGGGTTTAGGCTTGGGCTGCGTCGGCAGCGTCAGCGCCGCGCCAAGCTACAGCCTGAGCTGGACGGGCAGTTCGAACAACCTGCGCGTCTTCGTCGTCTCGGACGGCGACAGCACGCTCATCATGCGCGCGCCGGATGGCAGCTTCCTGTGCAGCGACGATTTTTCGGCGGGCGGGCTTGATCCGCTGATCGATATCGAGAACCCGATGCGCGGCGAGTACGACATCTGGGTCGGTACGTATACCGGCTACGCCGACGAGTCCGCGACGCTCCACATCACGGAACTGACAACCCTCGACCCGACGACCATGAGGGATGAGTAAGGCGTTCGTGCCCCTTCAGACTGAGGTGGCGACATTGTCGACGGAGGCTCAAAGCCTCTGTCTGCCGAATGAGTAAGCCGACTGAAGCCGGCTGTTCAGCCCCGTTCACGGGGCTTTCTTGCCTAGCCCGATGCTTTGAGCGTCGGGCAGCGCAGCAGAGGTCGCGCTATTCGCGCTCTGCTTCGCGCGCGAGCAGCGCCCGTTTGCGCTCGACGCCCCAGCGGTAGCCGCTGAGTTTGCCGCCCTTGCCGACGACGCGGTGACACGGGATGACGATCGCGGCGTGATTGCTGGCGCACGCGCTGGCGACGGCGCGGACGGCGCTCGGCTGACCGATCGCCTCGGCGATCTCGGTGTAAGTGCGCGTCTCGCCGCGGGGGATGCGCCGCAGTTCCTGCCACACGCGCCACTGGAAGGCGGTCGCGCGGATGTCGAGCGGCAGGTCGAGCGCGGGTTGAACGCCGTCGACGTGATCGAGGATCGCGCGGACGACGGTTTGCAGCCCGTCGGCGTCCTCTTCGATTTCCGCCTGCGGGTACTCGTCACGCAGCGCCGCTTCCGCCGCCTCTGCGCTGTCGTAGATGCCGACGGCGCAGATCCCGCGCTCGGTCATGCCGACCAGCAGCCAGCCGAACGAACACTCGGCGACGGTGTAGGTGATCTGCGCGCCGCGTCCGAAGTCGCGGTAAGCGGCGGGCGTCATGCCCATCGCGTCGTTGGCACGTTCGTAGACGCGGCTCGACGCGTTAAAACCGGCGTCGTAAATCGCTTCCGAAACGCTGCTGCTCATCCTCAGCCGTCCTTTCAGGTGATCAATCCGGTGGATTTCCGCGAACTGGCGCGGCGTGACGCCGAGCGCGTCTTTGAACACGCCCTGCACGTACTGCGGGTCGAAGTGGAACTGCGCGCCGATCGCCGCCAGACTGAGCCTGTCAGGCTGATCGACGTGGCGCTGGATGTAGTCGCACACTTCCTGCACGAGGCTCAGTCGCGGGTCGTCGATGCGGGCTTCACGCGGGCGGCAGCGCTTGCACGGGCGAAAACCCGCCTGTTCCGCCAGCGCCGGCATGTCGAAAAAGACGACGTTTTCGCGCTTGGGCAGCTTCGAATGGCACGACGGGCGGCAGTAGATGCCGGTGCTCGCCACGCCGTAGACGAACTGTCCATCCGCCAACCGCGTGCGGCTGGCGACGGCATGCCAGCGAACCTCGTTATCCCGAATCTGCGTCATAAATCCCTCTCGATCGTTTCATGATCATCAGTTTACTTGATGCAGGCAGCCCGATCTATCCGTTTCATCGGGATAAATTGTGTCCATTCCGCTTAGGCGCTATGCTGGTAGCAAGTCGATCGGCTGGCAGTACGTGTCCACCATGAACGTCCGCAAGATCATCCATCTCGACCTCGACGCCTTCTTTTGCGCCGTCGAAGAAGGGCACAACCCGGCGCTGCGCGGGCAGGCGTTCGCCGTCGGCGGTCGCCCCGATCAGCGCGGCGTCGTGTCGTCGTGTTCCTACGCCGCGCGTCAGTACGGCATTCATTCGGCGCTGCCGATGGCGCAGGCTGTCCGCCTGTGCCCGCAGTTGATCATCGTGCCGCCGCATTTCGACGCCTACCGCGAGGCGTCGCGCCGCGTCATGGATCGGCTGCACAACCTGACGCCGCTGGTCGAGCAGATTTCGATTGACGAGGCGTTCCTCGACGTGACGATGCTTCGCGACGACGTTGAACGGATCGCGCGCGGGCTGCAAGCCGACATCCGCGACGGGCTTGGCTTGCCCTGCTCGCTCGGCGTGGCGACGAACAAGCTGGTGGCGAAGATTGCGACCAACACAGGGAAGGCGAGCGCCCACCGCGATCAGCCGCCGAACGCGATCCTCGTCGTGCCGCCGGGGACAGAAGCCGCCTTCCTCGCGCCGATGCCGATCCGCGAATTGTGGGGCGTTGGACCGAAAACCGCCGAGCATCTGGCGCATCTCGGCATTCACACGATCGGCGATTTAGCGCGCTGGTCGCCCGCCGATCTCGAACGGCGCTTCGGCAAGCACGGCGCGGAACTCTCCGAGCGGGCGCGCGGCATCGATACGCGTCCGGTTGAACCGGAGAGCGAAACCAAGTCGATCAGCCGCGAAATCACGTTCGCCCGCGACGTTGCCGACGGCGAGCGCCTGCGCCGGACGCTGCGGCGGCTGTCGGAAGAAGTCGGCAGGCGGACGCGGCGCGAAGGGCTGCGCGGCACGACGATCAAGCTCAAGCTGCGCTGGTCGGATTTCACGACGCTCACGCGGCAGGTGACACTCGACGCCGCGACGCAGCACGACGACGACATTCACGGCGCGGCGCTGGCGCTGTTCGAAAAGGCGTGGATTCCGGGCAAGCCGGTGCGCCTGATCGGCGTCGGCATCAGCGGCTTCGACGACGGCGGTCAGCAGTTGAGTCTATGGGACGGCGGTGGCGTGAAAGCGTCCGGGTCGCAGCGGCTTGAATCGACGCTCGATGACCTGCGCGAGCGTTTCGGCGATCGGATCATCCGCCGGGGAAGCGATCTACTCGATCGCTCCCCTGACGAACGGTGACTATGCTATTCGGTTGTTGTCTGTCATGCGGTGGTTCAGGCAAGCATCTTTTCGAGCCGCTGTTCGCCGTAGCGCAGCAGCAGTTCAAGGTCGTGCAGGCGGTCGAGGTGCTCAGGGTCTTCATACGGGTCGGCGTACCCGCGATCCAGTTCGAGCGTGAGTTCGTCGAGGACTGCCGTCAGTTCGCGCCAATCGCCGCTGTTGTCTATCCGGCTCCTGTAATCGCTCATGACTCCCTCCGAATCGTTCACTACCGATCCTGATAGATTCATTGTAACCCGAATCGCGCCGCGTTGAAGGCTCAATCTTCGTCGGTTTCGGCGTCGATGATGTCGTAGACGGCGTCGAGCAGGTCGTCGGCGCTGCCGAGCGCGTCGAGCGCCAGTTCATCCTGCGACTGCATCAGGTACGCCGCCGATTCAAGCAGCGCGGCAGCCGCCTGCGCCACTAGCGTCGCCACATCCTGATAATCGTGTTCGACGATCAGGTTGTCAATCACGCGCACCGCGTCACGGGTGTTTGCGAGTGCCTGTTGAAGCAGTTGGGCTGCCTCTGCGGAAGTGTTCATCGTCCCTCTCGTCTGCATTCTGTGCCGCGAGACGTCGATATTACCGAGTCGGCGTGCGACATTCCAGTTTGCAGCGGCGGCACTTTGCGTTATGTTTGCCCCTGTCTCACCGCACACAACAGGACGAGCCTTATGACGACAGTCACGCCGCCGGACGGCTTCCGGCATCACACGCCGATTCAGGTGCGCTGGGGTGATATGGACGCGCTCGGGCACGTCAACAACGCCACCTACCTGACCTACCTCGAACAGGCGCGGCTTCAATATTTCGGCGAATTCTTGCACTTGAACGCCGCGCTGAGCAGACCGGGCTTCATCATGGCGCGCATCACCCTCGACTACAAGCTGCCGCTCGTCGCCACCGACGACGTACACGTCTTCACGCGGATTGTGCGCTTTGGCAACCGGAGTTTTGACACCGAGCAGTGGATCATGCGCCGGGCGGGCGAGGACATGGAGATCGCCGCGCAAGCGATCGTGACGGTCGTGGTCTACGATTATCAGGCGCAGCGATCCACACTCATGCCGGATGACTGGAAACAGGTGATCAGCACTTACGAGCCGCACCCCATCAGCGGAGCATAAAACAGGGCGACCCATGTGGATCGCCCATGTGACTCAAAAGAGACTGTGCCGTGTCTAGCGCACCGTAAAGGTGCAGCTTCCACTCTCGCTCGGGTTCGACGTGCCGGGACCGAACTGCTGGAAGCCGTCGCTGATGGCGCGCGTCCATGTCACCGAATAGGTGATGCGGTGCTCGCCGGGCGTCAGCGGTTCGGACGACGGCATAAACCAGTAGACGATGAACCGCCCCTGCCCATCCTCGCGGACGCTGCCGGTGTACTGACGCCAGTTGGTGAACGGTCGCCCGTCGAGCGTGACCTCGTAGACCGCCGCGTCGATATGATCCTGCACTTGAGCGCGGGTCTGCGCCCACCAGCTCCAGAACACGTCGACTGTCGATCCGGCGCGCAGGTCGCTCGGCGGCGGCGATCCGTAGCTGCGATCGTCGCAGTAGGCGAGGATGTCGACACCCGCGCGAACTGCCGGATCGCCCGAACCGCCGGAACCGGCGGGCGGCGCGGTCGGGCTGCCGCTGCTGATCGGACCGCCGGTCGGACCGCCAAGATCGGGGTCAACCGGACGCGGCAGGCTTCCGCCACCGGCGAGCGCGGTCGCCGTCTGATTGATCGCCTCGATGTTCGGCAGCAGCAAGCCGCCGGTCGTCGTCGGCTCAAGCGCGACTTCTTCCGTACCGGGCAGCGTTGCCGTGACGATCGCGTTCGGCGGCGTCGGCGTGACCGTCCCGCCGCCGAGCAGCGCCGTCGGCAGCGGCGTGCCGAGGAACAGCGCCGTCAGATCGGGCGACGCCGTTAGCGTCGGGTTCGGCGTCGGCGTGGGCTGAATT
>JAEVZT010000486.1 GCA_023392115.1 Chloroflexota bacterium | reverse complement strand
CATTGCCTTCAGCTTTGGCATGTGGGGGCGCTGGGCGATGAACAGCATCATCATCACGCTCGTCAGCGTCGTCGGCATGGTCTTTTCGACGGCGATGGTCGCCTATTCGTTCGCGCGCCTGCGCTGGCCCGGTCGCGCCACGCTGTTCAGCATCGTGCTGGCGACGATGATGCTGCCTGAAGTCGTAACGCTGATCCCGCAGTACATCCTGTTTTCAAAGCTGCCGGCGTTCGGCTTCATGGGGTCGCGCAACTGGATCAACACCTTTCTGCCGCTGGTCGTCCCGCCGATTCTCGCAGGGAGCGCCTTCAACATTTTCCTGATGCGCCAGTTCATGCGCGGCATCCCGATCGAGCTTTCCGAAGCGGCGAAAATCGACGGGGCGTCGGAGTTTCGCATCTGGTGGGACGTCGTCATGCCGCTGTCCAAGCCCGCGCTCGCCACAATTGCCATTTTTACGTTTCAGGGCGCGTGGCAGGACTTCATGAAACCCCTGCTCTACCTGTCGAGCGAGCAAAACTACACGCTGCAAATTGGCTTGCGCCAGTTCGAGCTTGCCGCCGGTGGTGCGCCTGCGTGGAATTGGATGATGGCGGCGAGTCTGGTCGTCATGCTGCCAGTGTTAATCGTCTTTGTGGCATTCCAGCAGTATTTTATAGAAGGCATCTCAATTACGGGAATGGGCGGTAGATAGTAATATTGAGTAGACCGCCATAGACTAGCTGCTGGCTGGAGAACGATCGACTGTGCTGCTGACAACCAAGAAACGTATGCCGTGTGTAAAGGCGGACGCGTACACGCTGACGTGCGCGCACGACCGCCCTTACGTTTATCTTTCCGACACGAAGGGCAAGCGGCTTGCGGAACTGTTCGCGCTGGCGGGCGTGCATACGCTCAGCGGTCGCGACGACACCGTGAGCGTGAGCAACTGGGAAGTGACCCGGTCGCCTGACGAAATCATCCTCACCCTGACCGCCGTATCCTCAATCTGGCAGAAGAAGACTGTCCGCTTCCGCTGCCAACCGCACCGCTTCAGCTATGAAGTCGAGGTCGAGGGTCAGGGCAGCCTAACCGACGTGATCTACTTCGGCGGCTATTATTCCGGACAGGTGCGCTGGGGATCAGGCTTCTTCTGGTCGTCGCACCGCTTCAAGAAGGGGTTCAACCCTGAGCCGACGACCCACGAAAGCTATCACTTCAACCCTGACAGCGGCTCGATCATCGACTTGAGCGGCGTGCCGCTGCCCGGCAAGGGGAGCTGGTTCTTCACGCCGCCGCCGTTCTGCTTCGCCTTCGCGGCGAACAAGCAGTGGGTCGGCTTCGGCGTCGAAGCCGCGCCGGGAGAGAACCGCTACGATCAGTACGAGTATCGCGGGCAGCAGGGCGCGTTCAGCCTATCGCTCGCCTACGAAGGCTACACGCAGGTGGATGGGCATTACGCCCTGCCGGCAATCGGCATCGACTTTGGCGGCAACGAATACGAGGCGCTCGAACGCCACGTCGACGCGCTGCGGGCGAAAGGCTGTGTCGCCGACCGCAGCGCTGAGGTCAAGCCCGATTGGTGGCACGAGCCGATCTACTGCGGTTGGGGATCGCAGTGCTACGTCGCCTCGCTCCAGAAGAAGACGCGCGCGCCGGATTACGCCCGCCAAGTCCTCTACGAAGACTTCCTGACGTCGCTCGAAAGCCGCGGCATTTCGCCCGGTATCGTCGTCCTCGACGACAAGTGGCAGGCGACTTACGGCGAAAACCGCGTCGACGAGTCGAAATGGCACGACATTCGCGGCTTCATCGCCGATCAGCACGCCGCCGGGCGCAAAGTCCTGCTCTGGCTCAAGGCGTGGGACCCAGAAGGCATTCCGACCGAGGAATGCGTCACCAATGCCGCCGGACTGGCGCTCGCCGTCGACCCGACCAACCCGGCATTCGAAGCGCGTTTCCGCGAGTCGATCCGCGTCATGCTGTCCGACTACAACGCCGACGGCTTTAAGATCGACTTCACGGCGCGCATTCCGGTCAGCCCCGGCGCGCGCAGCTACGAGAACGTCTGGGGTCTGGAACTGATGAAGCGCTACCTGAGCATCATCTATTCCGAAGCCAAGCGCGTCAAGCCGGACGCGCTCGTCATGTCGCACACGCCGCACCCGTACCTGTCGGACGTGCTCGACATGATCCGCCTCAACGACATCAACATCGCCAAGGATGTCCGCCGCTCGATGACGCACCGCGCCAAGATCGCGCAGCTCGCCTGCCGCGACGCGATCATCGATACCGACAACTGGCCGATCAAAGACAAACGGACGTGGCGTTCATACATGCAGCTTCAGCCGGAACTGGGCGTGCCCTCGCTGTACTACGCCACCCACATCGACTCGACGCAAGAGCCGCTGGACGACGACGACTACGCGCTGATCCGCGACACGTGGGCGGCGTACCGGACACGCACCGCCGTCAAGGAGAAAATCGGATGAAACTTGCAGTGATTCACACCACGCCGGTAACGGTCGACACCTTCAAATCGCTCGCAGCCGAGCTGGTTCCCGACTGCGAGGTGGTTAACTTCGTCGACGATTCGATCCTGCCACAGCTTATATCGAACGGCGGCAAGGTAAGCGACGTTGAAAACCGCTTGCTGCACTATGCCCGCTTTGCCGAGGAAGTCGGCGCGGACGCGATTCTGAGCGCGTGTTCGTCGGTCGGCGAAGTGGCAGTCAAGATGCGCGAGAATGTGTCAATTCCCGTCGTCCGCGTCGACGACGCGATGACGGAAGCGGCGATCGCGCGTGGCAGCTGGATTGGCGTGGCGGCGACGCTCTCGACAACGCTCCGCCCGACGATCGAGCTGCTGCGGCAGAAGGCGCTGCAGGCGAACTCTGAAATCGAAATCGTCCCGCAGTTGGTCGACTCAGCCTACAAGAAGCTGATGGCGGGCGACCGTGAAGGGCACGACGCGGCGCTGGTCGAAGCCCTGACCGGGCTGGCGAATCAGGTTGACGTCGTCGTGCTGGCGCAGGCGTCGATGGCGCGCGTGCTGCCGCGCCTGCCGGAAGCGCTGCAGGAAAAGTTTCTCACCAGCCCAAGGCTGAGTATGGAACAGGTGAAAGAAGTCCTCTCATGAACAACGTATGGACACTCAAGCAGGCGCTGGCGGCGGCTGAAAAGGTCGGCTGCGCGCTTGGATCGTTTTCAGTTCGTTACACGCCGATGATCGCGTCGGTCCTCAAGGCGGGTCAGGCGCTCAACTCGCCGCTGATCGTGCAGATTTCGCAGCGCGAGCTTGAGCGCTACGGCATGACGCCCGCCGAAGTCGCCGAGGAGTTTTTCGCGCAGCTGCGCGAGCAGGCGGTCACCGTGCCGGTCGTGCTGCACCTCGACCACACCAAGGATTTCGAGGTTATCGAGCAGGCGATCGACGCCGGCTTCACGTCGGTCATGATCGACGCGTCCGAGCTCCCACTCGAGGAAAACATCGCCACCAGCCGCCGCGTTGTCGAGTACGCCCACGCGCGCGGCGTCTCCGTCGAAGCCGAACTCGGCAGAATCGGCACGACCGACTTTGTCGAAAGCGAGCACGACGAAGAACTGTATACAGTCCCCGAAGAAGCGAAGCGATTTGTCGACGAATCCGGCGTTGACGCGCTGGCGGTATCCGTCGGCACGGCGCACGGCGTGTATCTCGTCCGCCAGCCGAAGGTCGATTACGATCGCCTGATGGCGATCCGCGCGCTGACGCCGGTGCATCTGGTTTTGCATGGCGGATCGGGCGTCCCGGCAGAGATGATCCAGCGGGCAATGTCCCTGCCCGGCGGCGGCGTGAGCAAGGTCAATATCGCCACCGACCTCGAAAATGCGCTGCTGGCGGCATTGGGACGCGAGGAGCGGATGACGAACGCCGAATGCAAAGCGCTCCCCGCCGATCAACTGGCGATCGGGCGCGCGGCGGTCGAGGCGACCGTACGCGACAAGATCACCAACTTCCTCGGCAGCAAGGACACTGCGCCGCAGTTTCTTGCCGAGAGCGTCCGGTGAACAAGTTCCCGCTGCGCGGCGTCGTCGAAGGCTTTTACGGCACGTTCTACACGCAGCCGGAACGGATTGACCTGATCCGCTTCCTCGGACAGCAGGACTATAACCTGTACCTGTACGCGCCGAAGAACGATCGCCAGCACCGCGCCCGCTGGCGCGAGGCGTACCCGGCGAAAGTCATGGATCAGTTCGCGCAGACGGTTGACGCTGCCCGCGAGAGCGGCGTCAACTTCTGCTACAGCCTCGCTCCCGGCGTGTCGATCAGCTATGCGTCGGAAGAGGATTTCGAGGCGATCACGCGCAAGTTCCGCGCCTTCTACGACATCGGCGTGCGCGCCTTCAGCCTGCTGCTCGACGACATTGACTCGGATTTCCAGCACGACGCCGATCGACTGCGCTACGCGACCTACGCCGACGCACACGCCGATTTGTGCAACCGCGTCTATGCGTGGCTGCAAGCCCTCGACCCTGCCTGCACCTTGAGCATGTGCCCGACGGATTACTGGGGCGCTGCGCCGTTCAGCGACTACATTCACACGCTCGGCGCGCGGCTCGACCGCGCAATCGACGTCTTCTATACCGGGCGCGATATCTGCGTGCCAGAGATCAGCGCCGAGGACGTAACAGCGTTCGCGGCTGCCACCAACCGCCCCCCGCTGATCTGGGACAACTATCCCGTCAACGACCTGAGCATGCAGCACGAAATGCACATCGGCGCTGTCGCGGGGCGTGACCCGGCGCTGGTAGGCAGCGTGCGCGGCATCTTGATCAACACAATGATCCAGCCGGAAGCGTCGAAGATCGCGCTCATGACCTACGCCGATTTCCTGCGCGATCCGGCGGGCTACGACGCCGACGCCTCGTGGACGAACGCGATGCAGGCGATCGCCGGTGACGCCGCCGACTCGCTGCGCCTGTTCAGCGAGAACTCGCTCTACTCGTGCCTCGGGCGACCGGAAGCCAAGCCGCTGCAAATGCGCGTCGACGATCTAATGGCGTCGCTGCTGCGCGGGGAAGGCGTGATCGGCAGTCCGGCGGCGGAGGCACTCAACGCCTACCTGACGGCGCTTGACGAAGCGAATTACGTCCTGAAATTCCGTATGGACAATCTGAAACTGCGGCACGAGCTCATCCCGTGGATTGAAAAGCTCGATCTGTGGATCTGGCTCGGTCGGTTCGCGCTGCAAACGCTCGAAGCCTTCGAGCGCCGCCAGCCGTATGAGAAACCACTGGCTATGATGAAGGAGTGGCGCGACGCCGCGCTGGCGCACCCGAAGCGTGTTGGTGGGCGCGCGCTGATCGCGCTGACCGACTTCACGCTCGAACGGGTCGCGGCGCTTGCAGAGAAAGAGGCGCAGACGCGCGATGCCGGGTGATAGGCTGTGCCTCGCTTGCGAACATGGCGAGCATGTGTCGCTCGACGCCCGCGTTGATCGGCGCTGGTAAGGAGAAAAGATGATCCCCGTTTCATTCATGACAGCCAATTACTGCGCGAGACATCTGAAATACAACATGACCGAGGGCTGGGTACAGGGCGAGCGGGCGACGAGCGCCCACTTCCAGCCGATCGCCACCTTCGCCGGTCGTTTTGAAGCCTATCTATCCGACATCAGGTCGATCGGCTTCGACGCGATCGACCTGTGGCTGCCTATCGTCGATCCCAAGTGGGTGACGGACGCGCATATCGACGCGGCGCTCGATCTGCTGCGCCAGTACGACCTGTCCGTCTATACGGTGGTCGGTTGGCTCGGCTCAACGCCGGATGAATTCGTCGCCGTCTGCGAGCTGGCGTCGGCGTTCGGCGCGCCTGTCCTCGCCGGCGGCACGACAATCACGACGCGGGACTATGCGTTCACCGTCGACACCCTGAAAAAGTACGGCTTGCGCCTCGCCATCGAGAACCACCCGGAAAAGTCGGCTGCCGAAATGATGGCGAAGGTCGTCGGCGGCGGCGACGGCACGATCGGCACGACGGTCGATACCGGCTGGTACGGAACGCAGGGCGTCGATGCCGCCGGAATGATCGAGCAGCTTGGACAGCATGTCTTTCACGTCCACCTGAAGGACGTGCGTGAAGTCGGACAGCACAACACCTGCCGTTACGGCGAAGGCATTGTGCCAATCCGCCGCTGCGTCGAGGCGCTCAAGGCGATGAACTACGGCGGGACGATCAGCGTCGAGCACGAGCCAGAGCACTTCGACCCGACCGAGGACGTGCGCGCGAGTCTTGCGCTCTTGCAGGAGTGGCTGGCGGAGTGAGTCGCATACGTGAAATTAGAAACACGTAGTTCGACTCCATCCCCGCTCGCTTCGCTCGCCTTCCCTTGTGCAACCTTCGGTTGCTGCGAATGGCAGGGAAGGGCGCAAGAAAAAGAAGGCTTGTCTGCTCCCCTCTCCGAATTCGGGGAGGGGCTGGGGGTGGGGTAAATCGGTGTGGGTTTGACGAAGGAGATGCGATGCGACACGTCTTGATGTTCACTGTTTTGCTGCTGCTGATCGGCATTCGATCGGCGGGGGCGCAGGAAACGTTTGTCAACCCGGTGCTCGATCACGACTTCCCCGATCCCGACGTGCTGCTGGTTGAAGATACCTATTACGCCTACGCGACCAACTCCGGCAACGTCAACATTCAGGTCGCGCGCTCAACCGATCTCGTTAACTGGGAGCTACTGCCAACCGACGCGCTGCCCGCCCTGCCCGACTGGGCGGTGCAGGAGTTCGGCTGGGCATGGGCGCCCGACGTGCAGCAGGTCGACGACGACACGTTCCTGATGTACCACGTCGCCCGCTTCGCCATCGACAGGGGCGGAACGCAGTGCATCGGCGCGGCGATCAGCGACTCGCCCGAAGGACCTTTCGAGCCGGTTGGCGACGAACCGCTGATCTGTCAGGTGACGGAAGGCGGCTCGATTGACCCGGCGTCGTTCGTCGACGAGGACGGGACGCGCTACGTCCTGTGGAAGAACGATGGCAACTCGACCGGCGGCACAAGTTGGCTCTACATCCAGCCGACGTCGAACGACGGTTTGACGCTCGAAGGCGAGCCAACCCGCCTGATCCGCGCTGATAAGGCGTGGGAAGGCGTGCTCGTCGAAGCGCCGACGCTCTGGCATCGCAACGATCGCTATTTCCTCTTCTACTCCGCCAACGCCTACACCAGCCCGAATTACGCCGTTGGATTCGCCGTATCGCCCAACCTGCTCGGACCGTACACCAAGCCCAACGATCCGCTGCTGGCAACGAGCATCCGCGCCGGCGTCGTCGGTCCCGGCGGGCAGGACATCGTTCTCGACGGCGACGGCGATACGTGGATCGTCTATCACGAGTGGGAACCGGAGTCGATCCGCAGCCTCAACCTGATCGCGTTGATGTGGGAAGCGGGACGACCGGTTGTCGAGCCGAGCCGCGATCCACGGCGCGCGCCGTGACGAACGTAAGGGAATCTTGAGGGAAGGCGTCAAGATTCTAGGAACTTACGAAGTTCACAGTTCCTATCTAACACAATTAGTATTACAATACCTTACAAGCGTGGGTTTTCAATTGGAGAGTGACTTGAACGGTCAGAAGACGCTCCACATGATCGGCAACGCGCACATCGATCCGGTGTGGTTGTGGCAGTGGCAGGAAGGCTTTCACGAAGTCAAGTCGACGTTTCGCTCGGCGCTCGACCGCCTGAACGAAGATGAAAACTTCCTGTTCGTTTCCAGCTCGGCGGCATTCTACGAATGGGTCGAAAAGAGCGACCCTGCCATGTTCGAGGAAATCCGCCAGCGCGTCAGTGAAGGGCGCTGGGGAATCGTCGGCGGCTGGTGGATTCAACCCGACTGCAACATCCCGTCGGGCGAGTCGTATGCCCGTCACGCCCTCTACGCGCAGCGTTACTTCAGCGAGAAATTCGGCGTTCGCGCCCGCGTCGGCTACAACGTCGACAGCTTCGGGCACAACGGCATGCTGCCGCAGCTCTTGCAGAAGAGCGGCATGGACAGCTACATCTTCATGCGCCCGTCGCCGCACGAAAAAGGGCTGCCCGGTCGCCTGTTCTGGTGGGAAGCCGATGACGGCTCACGCGTGCTGACCTTCCGCCTCCCGTTTGAATACTGCACATGGAGCGACGACCTCGAAAAGCACGTCGTCCGCGTCGCCAACGAACTCAAAGCGCCATACACCGACATGATGTGTTTCTACGGCGTCGGCAATCACGGCGGCGGACCGACGCGCGAAAACCTCGTCAGCATCAAGCGATTGAACGCCGAGCCGAACATGCCGGAACTAATCTACTCGACGCCCGACAAGTTCTTCGAAGCCGTCCGCGCGCAAAACCTGCCGCTGCCGATCGTTCACGACGACTTACAGCACCACGCCAGCGGCTGCTATGCCGCCCATTCGGGCATCAAGCGCTGGAACCGCCGCGCCGAAAACGCGCTGATCGCCGCCGAGAAGCTGTCGGCGCTCGCCGCGAAGGTCGGCAACCAGCCCTACCCGGCAGACTTCGCGCAGGCGTGGAAGTCGGTGCTGTTCAACCAGTTCCATGACATTCTGGCGGGGACGAGCCTCGAATCTGCCTACGAAGACGCGCAGCACCTCTACGGCGAGGCGATGGCGATCGCCGACCGCAACCTGAACTACGCGGCACAGGCGCTCGCGTGGTGCGTCAACATCCCGCTCGAAGAAAACTCGCGCCCGATCGTCGTCTTCAACCCGCACGCGTGGGAAAGCCGCGTCAACGTCGAGATTGAGATGAACCGCATCCGTCCCGAAGACGTGCTCGTTGACGACAACGGACGCGAAATCCGCATGCAGACCGTGCAGTCAGAGGCGACCGCCAACGGGCGCAGCCGGTTGTCGTTCGTCGCCGACCTGCCGCCGCTGGGATACCGGACTTACCGCGTCGTGCGCCGCGAAGCCCCGGTCGAGTTCTCGACGCTTGAGGCGAGCGATACGACTGTCGAGAACCGCCGCTTCCGCCTCGAATTCGACCCTGAAACCGGCTGCATCAAGAGGCTGTACGACAAGCGGCACAACACCGAGGTCTTCGCCGGTGATGCCGCTAAACCGGTCGTCCTCGACGACCAGAGCGACACGTGGTCGCACAATGTTTACAGCTTCGATAAGGCGGTCGGCGCGTTCAAAGCCAAGAGCGTGCGCCTTGTCGAACACGGCGCGGTCAAGTCGGTGATCCGCGTCGTCAGCGAGTACGGCGCTTCGAAACTCGTGCAGGACTTCGCCCTGTATCACGACATTGAGCAGATTGACGTCGCTGTGACGGTCGACTGGCGCGAGCAATTCAAGGCGCTCAAGCTTCGCTTCCCGATCAACGTACACTTCATGAAAGTGACCCACGAAGTTCCTTACGGGCACATCGAACGCTTCGCCAACGGCGAGGAAGAGCCGATGCAGAACTGGGTCGACGTGTCAGGTACGTCGCGCGACAGCGGCAACCTGTACGGCGTCAGCATCCTCAACGACGGCAAGTACAGCGTCGACGTGTTCACCCGTGATATCGGATTGACGGTGCTCCGCAGCCCGATCTACGCCCACCACATCCCAGCAGAGCCTGATCCGGACGGCTTCTACTCGTTCATCGATCAGGGCATCCAGCGCTTCAACTACACCATCCTGCCGCACGAGGGCAGTTGGGAATACGCCGGGACGGTGCGCCGCGCCGCCGAACTCAACCAGAAGCCGTTCGCGCTCAACGCGACCTACCATCGCGGCGACCTGCCACAGACCGCTTCGTTCGCATCGGTCGACCGCGAGAACATCATCATCAGCGCGATCAAGCTGGCGGAAGACGGCAGCGGCGACGTGATCGTCCGCGCTTACGAAACTGCCAAGATCGCCACACGGGCGGCATTGTGCGTGCTCGACCGCGTCGTTGAGGCGGACTTTGGCGCGTGTGAGATCAAGACGTTCCGCATTTCGCCGGACGCGTCCAAGCCGATCGTCGAGACGAACTTGCTGGAAGACATCACAGGGTGAGCGTCAGGTGATCGTGGGGAATCTTACGGCATCGGGAATCATCGTTATGCTACGATCATTACAGTCCGGCATTTGCCGCCGCTTCGAACACGCCACCGTATCGGTTTCCAACTTGGCGAGAGAAACATGATGACAAATCTGCCGCGTCCCGAGTACCCGCGTCCGCAGTTTGTGCGCCGTGACTGGCTCAACCTCAACGGTCACTGGGATTTCGAATTTGACGACGAGAATCGTGGCTTGAAAGAGGGCTGGTTCGCCTCGAACCGCCCGCTGGGGCGCGAAATCGTCGTCCCGTTCCCATTCCAGAGCAAGCTGAGCGGCATCGGGGACACGCGGTTTCACGACGTAGTCTGGTACAGGCGCGCTTTCGAGCTTCCGGCTGATTGGGAGACAAAGCGCGTCCTGCTGCACTTCGGCGCAGTCGACTATCGCGCCTGCGTCTGGCTCAACGGCGAATTCGTCGCCGCACATGAAGGCGGGCACACGCCGTTCGCGGCGGAGATCAACCCGCTGCCGGGAAAGAAC
>JAEVZT010000395.1 GCA_023392115.1 Chloroflexota bacterium | reverse complement strand
GGCGGGAGCAACGCCGTGTTACTCACGACGCCGGGCGGCTCACAGATGCTTGTCGACGGCGGAAGCTACCCGTCGCGCCTGCTGACGGCGATCGGCGACCGCCTGCCCTTCACCGACCACACCATCGATCTGCTGTTTCTGACGCAGCCCGACGAACGGCAGTATGCCGCGCTCCCGGCGCTGCTGGGGCGCTACCAGATCGGCGCGGTGGTGGCGCATGGGCAGCCAAACTTGAGCGATTCGTATGTGGAACTACAAGAGGCGCTAGCGCCTTACCCGCGGGCGCAGGCGCGGGCGGGCTACAGCGTTGACTGCGGCGACGGCGTGCGGATCGACGTGCTCCACCCGTCACGCCGGCCCGAACTAAGCGATCCGCTGGACGATGGCACGCTGGTCTTGCGCGTACAGCACGGAGAGGTGGGTTTTCTGCTCACGTCGGACTTGAGCGCGGCGGGACAGGAAGCGCTGCTCGCGTCAGGTCAATCGATCTACACGCCGGTGCTGCAAGTGCCGCAAAATGGTCGCGCGCGATCGCTGGATGAGAAATTCTTGACCGCCGTCGCGCCGCAGGTCGCCGTCGTCCAAGCCGGTGCCCTGATGCCGCCCGATCCCGACGCTTTGGCGCTGCTCGGCGACATTCCGCTCTACCGCACCGATCGCGGTGGGACGATTCATATGATCTCGGATGGGGATGATGTGTGGCTGAGCTACGAGGGGTAGCCAAACCGCCGGAGGCTAAAAGACCTCCGGCGGCTGATAAGTAAGCCGACTGAAGCCGGCTCCTAAGCCTCGTTTACGAGGCTTTATTCCTTAGCCGATGCTTTAAGCGTCGGGCGCAGCGCGCAAAGGCGTGTGCTTTCTTTATTCCTTCACCCCGCTCGGATTGTACTGCGCGTAGAGCTTACGCGTGTGTTCCGCCGGGTCTTGATAGAACGCGTCGGGCGTCATGCCCAATTCGACGGTGCGGGTCGCCGGCTGGACGGTCGGCTGCGTTTGCGCGAAGCGGCGGATGACTTCGGCGTGCGGCTTGAGTGATCCGTCAGGGCGCACGAGTCCAAAAAACCGCTCGTGGATCGAGTCGAGACACGGCGGCTTGTCCCACAATTCAGGCACGTAGTCGGCATAGCACCAGAGCATCGCCCCGGTCGCGCCGACTTCGACCAGTTTCGGCAGCACGGCTTCGATGTAGGCGGCGAACGCCTCTTCCGATGCCATGAATTGATCGCGCGGGACGCCGTAACTCGTCCATTCCCACACCTGCGATTCTTCGCCGGGGGCAGCCGTGCAGCCGCCAAATTCTTCCATCAGCGTTGGCTTGCCGCACAGGGCGCTGACGAGCGCGCACGTGAACGGCACGAAATCGGGATCAAGCGGGTCTTTAACCCACGAAATGTACATCGGGTACGAGTGCATGACGGCAACGTCGGTCAGGCGGAACGTCTGGTCGACGCGGTGCGGCTTGGCGGAGAACAGGCTCGCGCTGTGCAAGCCGCACGTCACCGGATGCGCCGGATCGATCGACTTAATCAGCCCGGTCATCTCGGCGATCCAGTCCTGCGCGGCGGCTTCGTCTGGCGGCAGGGCGAACAGGTCAGGCTCGTTGCCGAGATTCCACATCCAGACGCCGGGATGGTTGCGATATTCGCTGACGACCGTCTTCAGCAAAAGCCGCTGCGCGTCGCGCGCGATGGCGTCGGTGTATGGATTGCGATAGCCGACGTTGACGATCTCGCCCGCGCTCACCAGCTTGTTCAAGCCGATCGGCGGGACGGTCGCGTCGAGCAGCCAGCGCGGCGACCAGTTCGGTCCGCTCATGTGTCCGGTGAAAAACGTGATATCCAGCCCTAACCCGTTCTCAGCGGCGATGTCGAGGACAGTCCCGAGGTTGCGCAGGCAGTCCGCCGAAACGCTGTCCGGCGTCGGCTGCCAGTCGTCCCACAGCAGGAAGATGCGGACGACCTTCATGCCAATGTCGCGGATCACTGCGAATTCCTCACGCACTTCGTCCGCGTCGAAGTTTGACCACCAGTACATCGCCTTGCGGCGGGGCCAGTAATTGACGCCGAGTATAAACGGTTCGCTCATGCGGGTGTCCTTCCGGTGCGCGCCCGATTGTACTATCCGCGCTGGTGAATGAGCCAGAAGAGGACGAAATACACGCCGGCAACCAGCGCCGCGAGGACGGCGGGCGGGGTCGACTTCGCCCCTTTGCGCGCGCGCGTCAGCCCGACGGCGATCAGCGGAAAAGTGAGCATCCCGGCGTTGATGACCAGCATGCCGAAGTCGGTGCGCTGGAAGATCGGTTCGCCGGGACCGTAGATCGCGCCGAGGCTGAGCTTGGCGACAATCGCGAACAGCAGCACCGCCGCGATGAGCAGCGTCGGCACCATGTTCTTGTCAGGCATCAAGAAGAGCGCGATCAGCGAAAGGAAAAAGATGATATAGAGCATGATGTCGAAGATCATGGTCTGCGACGTCGGCAGCAGCAGATCAAGGATTTGCTGAAAATTGATGTTGCCCATTGAAACAGGACTCCCGAAGATGATGACGATGCGCAAAATCTGAACTCATACTAGCACACAACCCGAATATGTTAGTATATGGTTGGAGTCCCTTCATGCTGTTAGTAATGGAGAGGCGATGTTTCGTCATCGAGTACGCAGGCTGTCACAACGGATCGATCACTGGTGGGCGCGGCAGCCTGCTATGACAAGAGCGCTCCCCTCGTATCTGTCGCGGGCGCTGTCGAATTACTTCAGCTACGGCGCGCGACAGGCGGCGGCGCTCTCGTATTACGCCATCTTCTCAATCTTCCCGCTGACGCTGCTGGCGGCAATCCTGATCAGCCGCGTCGTCGGTCCCGCAGTCGGCACGGTGATCGCCGCCCAGCAGATCGAATTCGGCATCGCGCCGTTTCTGCCGCCGCCCGCCAGCCAAACGCTTGTCCTGTTCGAAGACAACTTGGCGCAGGCATTTGAACAGGGCGCGTCCTTCAGCCTGATCGCGTTCGTCGGCTTGATCTGGTCGGGGCTGGGACTGTTTTCGAACATCACGTCGTCGCTCGACTTCATCTTTCACGTGCCGTCGAGCCGGAGCATCTGGCGGCAGCGGCTCGTCGCCATCGGCATCGCCGCCGTCCTCGTGCTGCTGCTGACCACCTCTTTCGTCACGTCGGCGGTGCTGCGCTTTGTCGAAGCGCTGCTGCTCGAACGCCCGAGCCTGTGGGTCAGCATCGGGTCGATCTTCCTGCCGCTCGGCTTGAACGTCGTCATCTTCGCCATCCTGTTTCGCTACGTTCCGGCGCGGCGCGTCAGTTGGGATGCCGTCTGGCCCGCCGCGATCTTCGGAGGCATCGGCTGGGAGCTGGCGAAATCGGCGTTTAGCTGGTATTTGACGAACATCGCCAATTACCAGTTCGTCTACGGCACGCTGTCCACGGCGATCGTGCTGCTGTTCTGGGCATACGTGCTGGCGTCGATCTTCCTGTTGAGCGCCGAATTCTGCGCCCAGATCAACGAATGGCTGCTTGACCGCCACTGGCAGGAAGAAGCGAAACAGTACCTCGAAGGCAGCGCGACGCGCCTTCCCGCCGAAACGCCGCCGTGAGACAATGGTCAAACGCCCTAATTTCAAGTAAACTAATGCCGTTTCGAGTGGAAGTATTGAGAGCCTACGATTGAGTGATTTACCGCAAAGTGACGATCCGAACGGGCGCGAGGCGCCCCTTGACGATCGCAGTCTGGCGCGCCGCATCGCGCTTCAGGTGTTGTATGAGATCGACAGCGCGCGCCATGATCCCGGCGAAGTGCTCGCCATACATCTGCAAATCCAGCAGCCGAGCAATCGGGCGGCGCGCTTTGTGCGCGAGTTCGTCCTCGGCGTGATCGACAGCCGGACGGTGATCGACGGATCGATTCGTCGTTACGCCGTCGAATATCCGCTCGAACAACTGGCGATTGTCGACCGCAACATCCTGCGGCTGGCGATCTACGAGTTCGCCGTCAGCGGTCGGACGCCGGTCGGCGTCGCTATTGACGAGGCGGTTGAACTGGCGAAACTGTTCGGCGCGGACGGAGCGCCGAGTTTCGTGAACGGCGTGCTCGGAGCACTCGCCGATGATGAAGAACAAGTAGCGCAGATGCGTAAGAAGGACGCCGACAATGGCTCCCAGACTTAGACTCCCTCGCCGACGGCAAAAACAAGAACAGCTAGTCCAGCCTGTGCAGCCGGTCACCGACGAAATCGTCGACGAAAACGCCGAACTGCGCATGTCGCTGCTCGAACATCTTGACGAGCTGCGCAGCCGGTTGACCAAAGCGGCGCTGTCGCTGGTGATCGGCATCATAGTTGGGCTGCCGCTGGCATCACCGGTGTTGGCGTATTTGCAAACGCCCTACGGCGAGCGTTTCCAAGCCCTCGACCCGACCAACCCGGTCGTCTCATATTTTCGCGTCGCCCTGATGATTGGGGCGATCATCACCATCCCGCTGACAACCTATCAGGTGTTGATGTTCATCCTGCCGGGGATGACGAAGAAGGAACGCCGCATGCTGCTGCTGGCGCTTCCGGCGATTACGATCCTGTTCCTTGTCGGCGCGCTGTTCGCGTGGTTCCTGCTCATCCCACCGGCGCTGAACTTCCTGTCGACCTTCCAGTCGGACTTGTTTGTCGCCGAATGGACGGCGGACGGCTACCTCGGCTTCATCACAGCGCTGATCTTCTGGATGGGCGTCGCCTTTGAAACGCCGCTGGTCTTCTTCGTCCTGTCGCTGATGGGCTTTGTCACCGCACGCCAGTTGATCAAGAACTGGCGTATCGCCATCATCGGCGCGGCGGTGGCGGCGGCATTCATCACGCCAACGGTCGATCCGGTCAACATGTTTCTGGTGATGGCGCCGCTGCTCGTGCTCTACGTCCTGAGCATTTTCCTGACGGGCATTGGAAGCCGCCTCAGCAACGTGGAACAACCGGAATGAAAGACGCGATCCGCATTTACGGCGTGCCGATGGACTTGGGACAGACCCGGCGCGGCGTCGACATGGGACCCAGCGCCATCCGCTACGCCGGCTTGCAGCACCAGCTTGAACAGCTTGGCTACAAGGTTAGCGACGGCGGCAACGTCAGCGTCCCGGTGGTCGAGGAAATCGAGCAGCACCCCGAAGACGCGCGCGCCCGCAATGCCGCCG
>JAEVZT010000344.1 GCA_023392115.1 Chloroflexota bacterium | reverse complement strand
TAGACAATGCCGTCCGCGACGGTGAACTCGCCGCCGCCGTAGCCAACGCGACCGCGTACCGACATGCCCGGTTCGGTTAGCACGCGCGGGGCGTCGATGCCGGTTTGCGCGTAGAGGGTGGATTGCCCGCCGCGTGATTCGAGCCAGACGAGGGTTTCGCCATCGCTGTCCCACTGGACATCGCTCAAGCGGCTGCCGCTGATTAAGGTTTGAAGGTTGAAGGGGCTGTGCCAAGTTCCGTGTAGACGTGGCTGTTTCGACATTGCGCTCATGTACTCCATGCAAAAAAACACCCCGCGGGGCGGGGTGTTGAGGTGTCATGTGGGGTGAAAAAAAATTCTATCAACAAAACTATTTCGGTACCCCACATCCTATTTCGCTGTACACCCATAGAATATTGGAGAACTGAGAGGAAGTCAAACACCTATTTCGCCGAAATTCGCGCCGCCGATTTGTGCGAAAATGAATTATCGTTAGTTTGTCTAATCACAAAATCGTTTAACCTGTTCATAAAGATCGTCCGAATTGTTTTGAAAATGCCACGCCTTATTCCTTCCGTTGATGAAGCGTTGATATTACAAGGAGACAACAGGTCAAATCTATTTTAATAAAATACTTAATCTTCACTCACGTGTCGCTAATTTAGTATAAACTGCACAAAAAAGTTGTTCACACTTGAAGGATAAAAAAGCGGGCGTCCTATGGTGGGAACACCCGCTCCTTCTTCTGCGTGTCGACGTGAATGCTTATTACACGCCCCAGCCTTCAGACACCATCTGCTTCGCCAACTCACTGCGCGGCTGATACGTCCTATCGACGATCTCGACGATCGTCCCGTCTTCCGCCCAGTTATAGAGCAGCTCCGCCATGTTGTTTTCCGACATGATGCAGCCGTAGGTGTACGGGCGACCGACGTTGCCGCCGCCGAGGTAGGTGCCGTTGGGCAGCAGCACCGCCCCGTGGAAGCCATTGACCAGTCCCGGAATGACCTCATAGATGCCCATGAACCAGTACATCTGCCACTGCGCGCAGCCCATCGATCCGCACAGCGTATAGCTGCCGCCGCTGGCAACCGGGTCATGGTTCAAAATCTGGTAAATGCCCGGCGAGGTCGGCGCCGACGACATGCCCGACGAGATAGCCCAGTTGAAGACGATCTCGCCGTTCTCGTAAGCGACGAGATACTGCGTATCAAGGTTGATGACGATCCGCTTGTTGGGGATCGGGTCGAGCGGGACGGTGATGTCGCGCGAGGGCAGGTTCATCGTCTCGCCGACGACTAACCCGACGTCCCAGTCGCGCCCCGGATTGACCTGCTGAAGCTGGTAGAAGGGAATGCCGTTCTTCTCGGCAATGCGGTATCCGCTGTCGCCGCTGACGACGGTATAGGTCGCGCTGCGGTAGCGAATGCGCAGCATGACTTCACTGAGTCCCTCGTCAATCGCCTCCTGCATCTTCTCGATCGTGTCGATCGTCTCGATGTAGCGCAGATCGTCGGCTTGTTGAAGGCTGCGGCTCGTCGCCTCGACGAAATTGGCGAAGACATCGCGGCGAACGGTCAAGCCCCTGCTGCCCGCTTCCAGCCACGACGTGATTGTGTCGCGGTCGGTAGACCATGACACCATCTCGTCGGTGAACGGATCGTAGCCGTACATTGCGAACGGACGCGAGGCGAACGCGCGCGCCTGCTCCAAGTACGGCATCGGGTCGCTCACGTCCGGCGGCATAAAGGTCATGATCAATTCAAACCGTCGCGCGTCGACGACCGACGGCAGGTTTTCCCCGAGCGTTGTCATCGTCATGGCGATGTCGAGGAAGCGTCCATCCGATCCCGGCACGCCGACGAGCCGGTCGCCTTCCCAGCGATAACCGGCGTTGTAGGGCATGATCTTCGACTGTTCGGTCAAATCAAGGAAATAGTTCTGCGAGTTCAGTTCGTCGAGGCGGACGACCGGCAGCAGCCCGTAGCCGAACGGAATGCCCATCAAGCCGGCTGCGCGCGCGTTTTCGGCGGTCGCGCGGGCGTCGAGGACGATACCCATCTGCGCCGGACGCGCCTGCCAGCTGCGCCCTTCGTCGGTGAGCGTGATGACGACATCGTTGACCCACGCGTCTTGCAGCGCGGCGGTCGCTTCGTCAACGGTCATGCTGCCGAGGTTGACTCCCAGCGCCCAGACGTTCGGGAAGATGCGTCCCGACAGCAGGTTGGACCCCAGAAAGATCGCGGTGACGGCGACAACGGCGGCAATCAACCCAATCAGCAGCAGGCGGTTGTTGCGAAGATGCCAGATACCATCGCGCAGCAGGAGATGACCACGCCCGATGATTGCAGGAACCACGCCCGGTTCATACGGGGCGCGCGTTAGGATCGGCTTTTCTTCGTCAGGCAGCGATTCTTTGAGCGGTACTGCCATGCGGTTTTGCTGGCGCGCTGCATAGCGCTCGCGCGCTCGACTTTTTCGTCTGCGTTCAGGCTGGTATACGTCCATAACGTTACACCCTCTAACGGTACTTCTTTGTTTTTTCTATTCTATAATGATTTTTCCGCCAGCTACACGTATGACTGATGCGAATATTTTCGAAAAACTGGCAAATAGTTTAGCGCGCTTCGGTTCGGTAGTCGTCGCGCGGCGGCGAAAACACGTCGATCAACAGCGTGTCGACCAGCGCTCTTGCCATGTGCGTGACCCCACCCGGGATAGCATAGCTGTCCCCCGGCAGGCAAGTACGCGTCTCACCGGCGATCGTTAGCTCAAGCCTGCCACGTACGACGTAGCCCACCTGATCGTTCATGTGGCTGTGTTCGGGGACGACTGCTTCCCGCTCAAGGAAAATCTCGCAGAGCATCTCCTCGTCGGTGATTCCCATCGTGCGGCGGTGAATGCCGGGCAGCATTTCGATCTGGGTCGCGTCTTGTGATGGGACAAAGTAACCGTCTGGCATGGGCGTTTCCTCTCGCGTTTTCTCCGTATTATGACGATCGTACCGGCTTTTGTCCACGTATGGACTTCTGGCGTGGTTCTTACTACAATCACGCGCCGCTCATGGTAGAATTACGTTGGCTGTGAATGACAGCAATGTTTCGTGTACGTCGTATGGTTCACAGCGCGAGAAGGACTCCTTTACATGTCGTCGGATAAGCCGTTCATCTATGAAATCAACACGTGGGTCTGGTTAAACTCCCTCAGTAAGCAATACAAACGCACCATCACCTTAAACAACGTACCGAACGCGGCGCTCGACGAAGTGCTGCGCCTCGGCGTCGACGTGATCTGGCTGATGGGCGTTTGGAAGCGCAGCCCGATGGGACGCCAGAACGCCCTGAAGTATAAGCACGAATACGTTCACGCCCTGCCTGACATCACCGACGACGACATCATCGGCTCGGCGTATTCGATCAGCGATTACCGCGTCGACGAGCGGATTGGCGGGCGCAGCGGTCTCGCAGCCTTTCGCCGCCGCCTGCGCGAACGCGGAATCGCGCTGCTGCTCGACTTTGTGCCCAATCATGTCGGGCTTGATCACCGCTGGTTGACCGAGCGACCGGACTTCATCGTTCAGGGGCATGCAGATGATCTGAAGCACCGCCCGTCCGACTTCTTCGTCGCGAAGGATAAGCACGGCAGCCCGCGGATCTTCGCGCACGGGCGCGATCCGCTCTTCCCCGGTTGGTCGGATACGGCGCAGCTGAACGTGTTCAACCCGGAACTACGCAAGGCGGTCATTAAGACGCTGCTCGACATTGCTTCGCAGTGTGATGGCGTCCGCTGCGACATGGCGATGCTGCTCATGAGCGATATTTTCGCCGGAACGTGGCAGGGATTCGTCGGCGAAAAGCCGGCTCAAGATTACTGGCTTGAAATCATCCCGCAGATTCGCGCCGCTTACCCGAAGTTTCTGTTCATCGCCGAAGTCTACTGGGGCAAGGAATACGATGTGCTGATGCAGGGCTTCGATTACGCCTACGACAAGGTGCTTTACGACCGGATCGTCGAAAACGACGTCCAGAAGATTCGCCAGCACCTCGTCGCGCCGATCGAGTACCAGAAGCGCATGATCCGCTTCATCGAGAACCACGATGAGCCGCGCGCCTATGCCCGTCTGGGGGCGAAGCGAAGCCTGCCCGCCGCAACGCTGATCTGCACGCTGCCGGGGGCGACGCTGCTCCACGATGGACAGCTCGACGGGCGGACTGTCAAGCTGCCGGTGCAGATCAAGCGCCAGCCTGACGAAACGCCAAAGAGCGAGCTGGAAAGCTACTACCGCCGCCTGCTCGAAGAGACGCGCGACCCGATCTACCAGCGTGGAAGCTGGTGGCTGTTCGTCGTCTACCC
>JAEVZT010000313.1 GCA_023392115.1 Chloroflexota bacterium | reverse complement strand
TTTTCGAGGTGGTACAGTAGTTGGTAGTTCATCGTTCCTCCTGGTTTGCTTGGTCGCTTGCCAGTTTGAACGATGAACTACTTCTTTTCCTTTTTCAACCCCTTCTCAAAACATGTCCTCTCCTCAGTCTCCGTTGGGAGAGGGGCAAAAAAAACCGCTTCATGTCCCTCTCCACATGGTTGAAGACGGGACACATTTAATAATGATGGGCTTTGAGCCTACGGCGGCTCAAAGCCTACGGCTGTTTCAACCCCCTGTAAGCCCGCTCAAGCGGGCTGTTCAGCCCCGTTCACGGGGCTTTTTTCCCGTAGCTCGACGCTTTGAGCGTCGGGCGGCGCGTCTCAACACTCGGACTTATTAAAACTGTCCTGCCCTCAACCACATGGAGAGGGAGGGCTTGCGAAGCAAGCAGGGTGAGGGGCATAAAGCGCAGTGCCCCTTTCTCCTTCGCATGAGAAATCGCTGAACGCGCTCGATAGCACGCCACTTTGGCGCTATAATTTTAATTTCAGCTGACATAAAAGGGGTCGTACAATGACGAATTACGGCATCCTCGTCGTGGACAGCACGTGGCACGACCACGACACGGCGACGCTCGACAAGGCGACCTACCAGCATTTCGGCGTCGAGATGACGCCCGGATCACGGGCGCTGGTATACGTCAGAGAGCCGGTTGACGCGATCGTCGCCGAAGTCGAGATCGCCGGCGAACCTGCCGAAGTCGAGACAACGCCGCCTGATCCCGCGCTCCATCCCCCGCCGCCGGGCAGCGAGCGCACCGAACACGGCATCGACCAGATCAATCCAACCGGCACAACGTCCGATCCGACGGAGAGCTCGCAGCATTTCGGCAAAGCGTACCGGCTGCCGCTGAGTCTGCGGCGCAGCAAATCGACGACGCAGCCGATCCCGCTGTCACGGATCAAGGCGCTGCTCGGCAGCGGCTTTGCTGTCTTTGACGACGAATGGATTCCCCTCAACGAGAGCGATTATCAGGCAGTCCTCAACGAATGGGAGCAGCAATCATGAACCTCTACGGCATTAAAGTTGTCCCCGCCGAATGGGAACTCGACATGCCAATCCCGTTCACGCAGGCAGAACATGAATTGGCTCGTGACACCATCGAGAACGGCACACGCGTCTTGGTCTTCAAGGGCAGTCCGGTCAACGCGCTGGTGGCGGAAGGTGAAGTTCACGGCTTTTTCATTCGTCCGGCGGAGTGGACAGCCAGCGCCACCGACGGGCTGCCGCCGTCGATCGCCAACGCCGATTACCTGCTGACGCTCGGCGTCCTCATGAGCCGCAGCACCGACGCGTCGATGTTTTCGCTCGAAGAGGTGCGCCGGGCACTCGATGACAGCACGTTTCCCCGGCGTGACGGCGAGTGGCGTCCGCTGGATGACGAACACTACCGCCGCCTGATCCGCGACTGGCCCTGAACAGTTGGCAACTCGGGACTAAGCGCAGCGGGCGAATTTCTACGCCATCGCCGGTGCTGCATACGCGCGCTCGGCGCGCTGCTTGATCCCGAGCATCATTTTGCGTTCCATGACGAAGCTGATCGGCTCCATGATCGCGGGACCGAACCACATCTTCATGGCGAGCGTTGCCACGTAATGGGTGCGCGCTCGTACGATGAAGCGCGTCGTTTCGCCGTCAATTGCGTCGAGATACAGCAGCCACGTTTGCGCGGGGAGCTTGCCGGGGTTTTCCGCACCATACGTCAGGATATAGTGAGCAGGTTCGACCCGCTCGACCGGATAGGCGGGTGATGACGGGCTGCGGTGCAGCTTGATCCTATCGCCGGGCTTCAGGTGTTGAAATTCGGGGAGGATGCGGTCGGCGTTGTGGATGTCACAGCCGACGAGATTCTCCAGCCCCTCATAGCTGTAGAAACCGCCGCGTCCCTGCCCGAGCTGGACGATCCAGCCCCAGACCGCCTCAGCCGGCGCGTGAATCGTGACAGCATGCGTATAGCCCCAAACGGGCTGCGGAACATACTCATCGCCCGGCAGCGTCCGCCGGATCTCGTCATCAGTCGCGCCCCAGCGCAGCCGGCGCAGGCGGAAAAACGGCGTGATCAGCGTGGCGACGATGCGAACCGCCCCTTCAATCCCCTCTACCCAGTTGGTCAAGAACCTATTCATGTTATGCCCCGGTGATAGATGATCACCATCATGATAGGGTGCAATGTTGCCGAGATCGCCTGAGTAACGTCATTATTGTAGAAGCTTAACGGCAGTATTCGGCGCTACGAAGGATGATCGATGAAACGGCTACCCATCAACCAGATTATGCAGGGCAACTGCATTGACGTGCTGGCGACTTTACCAGCACAGAGCGTCGACCTGATCTTCGCCGACCCGCCCTACAACCTTCAGCTTCAAAAGGAACTGTGGCGACCGAACCTGACGAAGGTCGACGCTGTCGACGATACGTGGGATCAGTTCCGCGACTTCGACCACTATGACGCGTTCACCCGCGACTGGTTGACCGCCTGCCGCCGCGTCCTCAAGGACACCGGGACGATCTGGGTCATCGGCACGTACCACAACATCTACCGCGTCGGCGCGATCCTGATGGACTTGGACTACTGGATACTCAACGAGATCGTCTGGATTAAGTCAAACCCGACCCCGCAGTTTCGCGGCGTCCGCTTCACGAACGCTCACGAGACGCTGATCTGGGCGAAAGCGTCCGAGAAGTCGCGCTATACCTTCAACTACCACACGATGAAGGAGCTGAACGGCGGCAAGCAGATGCGCAGCGACTGGCATATCCCGATTTGCAGCGGCGGCGAGCGCCTCCGCGTCAACGGCGAGAAGGCGCACTCGACGCAGAAGCCGGAAGCCCTGCTCGAACGGATTATCCTGTCGTCATCACGTCCGGGCGATGTGGTACTCGATCCGTTTTTCGGCACGGGGACGACCGGCGCGGTGGCAAAGCGGCTCGGTCGGCAGTGGATCGGCATCGAGCGCGAGCAGGAGTACATCGACGTGGCGACGACGCGTATCGCCGCCGTCGAGCCTGATCCGGTGGCGCATGTCGAGGAAGCGCGTTCCGCGCCGCGTATCCCGTTCACGCGCGTGATCGAGTGCGGCTTGCTCGGCGTCGGTCAGACGCTCGTGTTTCAGCGCGACGAGGAACAGATCGCCTTCATCCAGCCGGACGGGGATTTGCAGTACCGCCAGTACAAAGGCTCGATCCACCAGATCGCGCGGATGATCACCGGCGCGCCGTGCAACGGATGGGATCACTGGTACTACACGGACGCTCGCGGGGAACTCATGCCAATCAACACCCTGCGCCAGTCGATTCGCAAGTCGAGCCGAGAAAATGAGTGAACAGGTATTCCCTGACATACTCGGCAATTTGATTGTGCTGACAGCCAGCGTTCAAGAAACAACGTTAGCCAAACATCCAGAAGCAGCCGAATTTGTCGAGCTTATCCCGCGTGTACTTCTCGATCCCGATGAAATCCGGCGTAGTTCAAGAGACGATCGGGTTGTGCTATACTACCGCTTTGAAAGCGCCATTCTGAACGGCAAGTGGATCGTTGCCGTTGTGAAGCGCGTCGATCGCCATTTCATTTCGACGTTTTACGCCACGAGCAGAGTCAAGTCAGGAGACGTGCTGTGGAAAAGATGATTCAGCTGTACTACGACAAAGAGGGGGACGTGCTTTACCTCTCAGTTGGCGATCCACGTCCGGCGATCTCAGAGGAAATTGGCGACGATGTGCTCATGCGCGTCGCCGCCGACACGGGTGAAGTCGTCGGCTTAACTGTCCTCAACTTTTCCTCGCGCTTCGATTCGTCCGACGTCTCGCAGATTCTGCCGATCGGCATCGAACTCCACAAGCTCGCCTAGTTCTGCGCGGTGAGCTGCTCTTGCAACCACGCGATCACCGCGTCGGCGAGCGCGGGCTGCGCTTGCAGCAGTGACGCGCCGCGCCCTGACCCCTCAATCGACTCGAAACCGAGCGTGCCGCGCCCCGCGCCGCGCAGCCCATCGGCGACGCTGAAATTGGCATCGCCCTGCGCCGCCGTGATGAACAGCGGGCGCGGGTTGTAGCGTAGGATCGCGTCGGACGCCAGCGCCGAGTCGAGCGGCGAGAACAACACCAGAACGTCGCACAGAAGCTGCGCCGCGCATCCCGCGAGCGCCTCGTCAGCGCCCGACTCCGCGCCGATCACGGCGATTCGCCCCGGATCGACCGATGAGACTTCGCTCAGGGCTTCGATCATCGCGCTAAAATCGGCGGTGGCAGCGGTGCTGTTGCCGACCTCGCGCGCGTTCATCGACAGGACGGTATAGCCTTCCGCCTGCAAGCGCAGCGGCAGGTCGAGCCACGCGCTGCGATCCGGCGCGAGCATCAGGATACCGGGGACGCGCGCATCGGGCGCGGTCGGGTACAGATCGCCGTCGAGGATCGTTCCATCGGGGGCGGTCACGTTGATCGGCTGACGCGACTCACCGGGGACGAGCGTCCCAACGGGCAGCGGGGGCAGTTCGGAGTCGCGCGGCAGCGCCGCCGCCGTTGGATCGTTTTGTCCGGCACTAAAGAATTGAGTTGGTTCGTGTTCCTGCATCAGCGGTCGCAGCACCGGACTCGCCTCAAGCGTCGGCGCGGACAATGCCCGAGTCGGCGTCGGCGTCGGCGCGACGTTGTCACACGCCGCGAACAGGATCAGGCACAAGGGAATGAACAGGCGTATCAGTTG
>JAEVZT010000281.1 GCA_023392115.1 Chloroflexota bacterium | reverse complement strand
CGTTGGGATGGTCGGCGTCGGTCGGTCGGTGTAGGTCAGCGACAGGCGGTAAACGGCGGACTCGCCTTCGATCAGCCGCACTTGCGCGCTGTACGTCCCGGCAGCGGGCAGGGTAAAGCTGATGTCGTCGCCCTGCGCGATTTCGCCGCCGTTCACGTCGTGCAGGCTGAGCTGTGCCCGCCCGCCGGCTTTAGCGGCGATCGTCAGGCGAATGGCGTCTCCGTCCTGCGCGGCGAACTGCCATGCCCGCGCCGGATCGGCGGTCGTCAGGGTGTCCTCGTAGACCTGCCATGGATCGAGCAGGCGGCTTGGAACGGCGGCGATCTGCGCGGGCGGCGTTGCGGTCGGGGTGCAGGCGCAGACGAGCAGGATGAACAGCAGGGCAAGACGCAGCATAAGCGATGTTCCAGTTGGCAGCACCGATCACACCCGACTAGTGTACCCGAAGTGCTGCCCCGGCGCGCAAAGAGGGCGCACAGTCGATCGTGCGCCCTCATGAGCCTTTCCCTCTACAAGCGAAAGTCTGATACTATCCGGCGCTGGTCGGCGTCGGCGTCATTTCAAGCGCTTCCGCGCCTGCATCGTCATCATCCATGCCGCCCATGCCGCCCATCGCGCCGGGACCCATCATCGCGCCAAAACTTTGCAGGAGCGATTCATAAGGCACGATTTGCGCGTTTTCCGGCGCGGTGATCTCAGGCAGGTCTTCGTAGCTGAAGTTGATCATCATGGTCATCTGGAGCGGCTCGCTCGGCATCTCCGACACATCGTCATCATCCAAGTCATCGCCTTCCATGGCTTCAACTGCCGCCATCGCCGCAGCAATGTCGAGGTCGAATTCGATTCGCATGCTGCGCGTCAGCGCGTCATTCGTGCCGATATCCTGTGTAGCGACGAAATTCGCGTTTTGAAACAGCTGCGCGTTCATGGCGAGCGCCTCGTCAAGATCTTCTTCGTCAAAGTCCTCGCCGGCGGCTTCCGCTTGCTCGCGCATCACCTCGCGGAATTCCGGGCTTGCCATTAGCGCAGCCATATCAATGCGCGTTTCAAAGGTAGCGACGTCACCCGAACCGTCGTCGGTGCGCGTGACCGTCACATACTGCCCGAAGAATTCAGGGTCACTGAAGCGTGCGTACAGCGACGGGTCGATACCGCCGGTCATCGCGCCCATTTGCGAGAAGATTTCAGGCTGCTCCTCGACGATCGCGCTCAACAGGCTGGCGACATCCAGCCCGCCCCAGCCGGTCATTTCAGGGTCGCCGAACAGTGGCTGGAGTTCATCCAGATTGAGATAAGCGAACCCTTCGACAAGGCGTAGATCGAGCGTTAGGCTGTCCGGACCGCCGCCCGTCGCCTCTTGGGGCAGGGTCAGCGTCAATGTCAGCTGACCGCTGAAGTCGCGCAGCTTGCCGATCAGTTCTTGAACGTCGGCTGCGCTCGGCATGCCCATCATGTCCGCGCCGCCAGCCGTCACACCGGAGAATCCGCCGCTGCCGACAAGGCTGAGCGTGAGCGTCTCGCCGCTGTCTTCATCCGGAACGCGGAGGTCAACGAACAGGTCGAAGGCTGCTTCGGTGATGCCTGCCATCGCCGTGTGCGATTCTTCCAGCAGGGCGCAGTCCTCGTCAGAAAGTCCGCCGCAAAAGACCTCCGGCATTCCCGCGTCTTGTGCCAAGGCGGTGCCGCTCAGGGTCAACACTGCCAGAAGTAACAGAACAAGCAACTTACGCATAGAGCACTCCTTACTAAGCTGCGCATTCGGGCGATTATAGTCCTATCGGCTTTATGCCGACTTTAATAAATGATGAATGTCGTGTTTTGCCGTGTCGTTTGGACACCCCGATATAGTCAGGTAGTTCATAGTCAACAGTTCACAGCCACGCATTCAACTTCTGACTGTCAACTGTGAACGGTCAACTGTCAACTCACAAAGGGTGCGACCATGAGTGCATTCGCGGGGAAAAACTGGATCATCACAGGCGGGGCGAGCGGTATGGGGCTGGAAACCGCGCGGCTGCTCAAGCAGCTCGGCGCGCGGCTCGCCATCTGGGACGTGAACGAGACTGCCGTCAACGCCTGCGCCGCCGAACTTGACGCGCTGCCGCTGGTCGTCGACGTGCGCCAGCCGGAAGCCGTCGCCGGAGCGATGACGCAGACGATCGCCGCCTTTGGCAAGCTCGACGGCGTCCTCAACTCGGCGGGGATCATGCGTACGGGACTGCTGCATCAACTCGACCCGAACGAGCAGAAGCTGGTGATCGATGTCAACGTGACCGGGTCGGTTCTTGTCGCGCATGATGCCATCCCGCACTTGCAGGCGACGCGCGGATCGCTGGTGTTCATGGGGTCGGTCGCCGCCTTCTACGGCACGCCGGAGTTCGCCACCTATGCGGCGACGAAAGCGGCGATCCTCAGTCTGGGGCAGGCGCTGCGGATTGAGCTAGAGGGCTACGGCATCCACGTCGGCGTGGTCAACCCGCACTTTGTCAGCTCGCCGATGCTCGACGAGAAGAACCGGCAGGCGCGTTTCGTCCAGAGCCGGTCGATTTTCGTCACTGTCTACAAGCCGGAGCAGGTCGCGCGGACGATCGTCAACGGCATCGCCGCGCGGCGCTTCATGATCGTGCCGTCGTGGCGCGAACGGCTGGTGTACGCTCTCAGCCGATATGGCGAATTCACCGGTCACGCGCTGATGAAGTCGACGTGGCAGCAGGACTGACGCCCGCTACTCGCCGGATTCGTCGGGGCGCTCCTGCGTGCCGCTCAAATAACCTGACAGCCACTTGAGCACGTCGACGGCGCTGTGCGGCTGCTGCTCGCCGGTCATCAACTGGCGGTCGAGGTCTTCACCGCGCCGCATCAATCCGGCGCGGCTGCGGAATTCCGCCATCGTCGCCACGACCTGCGCCAGTTCCTTGAAGTTGTTCGCCAGAATTTGCAGTTCGTGCGGCGACAGTTCCTCGACGCGCGAGTCGATCTCAGCGCGGATCGTCGGCTCGTCGAAGCTGACCGGGCGGCGCGGCGACGGGTCGAACGATTCGGTTAACCCCTGAAGCACGCTGTACGCCGTGCTGACGTCCTCGGCGAACTGGCTCAACGAGCGCTTGCCGAGCATTTTGCGGAATGCCATCACCGTTTGCAGGATGGTGCGTAAATCGTCAAGCGCCTTCTTGCCCTCGCCAAGATGCTCAACCAGCGCTTTGTCGAGGCGTCCCAAACGCGCGGGCTGCCCGACGCGTACGAAGCCGCGCCACCACGCGATCAACTGGGCGCGCATGGCGGCGTTCCACGACAGCAGGTTGAACAACTGGTTAAGCGCGTCGATCAGTTC
>JAEVZT010000190.1 GCA_023392115.1 Chloroflexota bacterium | reverse complement strand
ATCACCGAAGCGCTTGACGATGACCCGGAAACCCTGATCACCGACCAGCGTTACCAGATCATCACCGACGCGGTTGGGCGCGCGGTGACACGCCCGGACGTTGCTGTCGAAACGGCGTCCGACCGCGCCGACAAGATCATCACCAGCCGCTATCTCGGGCTGCCGATCTTCCTGTTGATGATGTGGACGGTTTTTCAGTTCACCGCCAACGTCAGCGCGCCGTTCGTCGACTGGATCGACAGCGTGGCGGCGGGTCCTGTCACGCGCGGCGCAATGGCGCTGCTCGGCGCGCTCGGCTTGAGCGGGACGTGGTTTGAAGAACTGCTCGTCGGCGGCGTGATCGCCGGCGTTGGCAGCGTGCTCGTGTTCATCCCGGTGCTGCTGCTGCTCTACCTACTGATCGCCGTCCTCGAAGACTCGGGTTACATGGCGCGCGCCGCGTTCGTGATGGATCGCGTTATGCGCGCGATCGGGCTGCACGGCAAGAGTTTCCTGCCGCTGCTCGTCGGCTTCGGCTGCACCGTCCCGGCGATCTACGCCACGCGCACGCTCGAACACGAACATGATCGCAAGCTGACAGGTTTTCTGGCAACGTTTATGAGCTGCGGCGCGCGCCTTCCGGTGTACGTCGTTTTCGCAACGGCATTTTTCGGCGCGCAGTCCGGCAACACGATCTTCGCGCTCTATATCCTCGGCATCGGCGTCGCGCTGATGACCGGTTTGTTGATGAAGCGAACGGTCTTTCGCGGGACGCCGCCGCCGCCGTTCGTCATGGAACTGCCCCCGTACCGCCTGCCCAATCCCAAAACCGTCTTGATGCAGACGTGGGAACGGACGTTTGAGTTCGTGCGCAGGGCGACGACGGTCATTCTAATTTGCTCGATCCTGATTTGGCTGCTGATGGCGACGCCGCGCAGCTTCAATTTCGAGAACTTCAACCATGTTGCGCCGGAAGAAAGCCTGTTTGGGACGGTCAGCGGGGCGGTCGCTCCGGCGCTCGCGCCGGCAGGATTTGGCAACTGGCAGGCAGCCGGCTCGCTGATCACCGGCATCGTCGCCAAAGAAGTGGTCGTCGGCACGATGGGGCTGATCTATTCGGGCGATCAGGCAGCTGAGGGTGAAGAAGTCGAACCGGCGCTGTCGTTCTCCGAAGAAGTGACCGGTGTCGTTCAATCGTTCGGCGAAGCGGCGGCGCTCACGGTGCAGGAAGTGCTGAACATCGTGCCGCGCACCGTCAACCTGCTCCCGCTTGTCGACATGCCGGAAGTCAGTTTCTTCGGCGCAGAGGAAGAAGAAGATCTAGGCGGCTTGCAGGGCGCGCTGACCCGCGCGTTCACGCCGCTGTCGGCGCTGTCGTTCATGGTCTTCGTCCTGCTCTATGTGCCATGTATGACGGCAGTCGCCGCTATGCGCCACGAATTTGGTGGGCGCTGGACGCTGTACCAGATGGGCTACACGCTGCTCGTCGCGTGGGCTGGCGCGGTGATCGTCTATCAGTTGGGCACTCTGCGCGGGTTTGGAGCTGTATAACAATGGCTGGTGTGTTGAAACAGGTGCTTGGATATTTCGAGCGCGAGGCGGGAACTGTCTCGCTGCCGCAGATGGCGCGCGAGCTCGGCGTCGAGCGTCGAGTTTTGCAGGACATGATCGACTACTGGGTGCGCAAGGGTCGCCTGCGCGAAGCGAGCAGCCCTGACTGTGGCTGCGGCTGTTCGCAGGGCTGCCCGTACATCATGACGATGCCGCGCCAATATGAACTGGTGCGCAAAGACGAAGTACTCGTCACGCCGTGCCCTCCATGTTCACGCGCGGCAGGCGGCACGAAGCAGTAGGGCTCACAACCCGTCGCATGCCCCTCACTCGGGTGGCATTCGCTGACCATAACGGTCACGATGCCGCCCGTTTCGTTTTCTACCAGACAAGTGCCGACAGGATCGCGGGCGGCTCTCCCCGAAATGGCTATAATCGACACCTGTTGACTACTTCCCACGGCAAAGGCTAGTTTCCATGACGGCGCTCGACATGGCATGTTACCCCCTCGGTACCGACGGCGCGATTCATAATTGGCTGGCGTGTGGCACGGTCACATCGCCGCTTGACGAGGTGCTGCCGCGCGTTATCCAACCGGACGGTTCGCCGTTTGGCAGCCGCGGGCGCTGGGTGCTCAATTACTGGGCATGGTCGAAGCACTCCAAGGCGATGAAACTGCGCGTCTACCGCCAGCTTGAGCCTCTGGCATGGCAGCCCGGCGAGCGTCCGACACTGCACACGGACGGAATCGGCGGTAAGACGTGGGAATACAGAGTGGCAGAAGAAGATCAGGTGATCGACTTCAGCCTGTTCAATTTCAACCCGGCGCTGATGCAGGCATGGACGTTCGCGCTGCTGGAAGCCGACACGCCGCTGGCGCTCGACGCGGAACTGATCACGATTGGTCCCGCGCGCATTTTCCTCAACGGGACGCTGCACACTCACTATGCCCGCGAATTCAGCTACGTCGAAGCGCAGCGCGTTCCGGTGACGCTCGCGCTGTCGGCGGGGCTGAATGAGCTGTACCTTCAAGGGGATATGCTCGGCTGGCGCGAGGCGCGGTTGGCGCTCGGCTTGCGCTTCCTCGACAATCCGCCGGTGCGCGTCCGACTGCCGCTTGGCGGCGTTTCGGCGGATCACTGGCATCGCGCCGAAAACGGCTTAAACGCGCTTCAGGTCAGGCAGTTCGCCTTCCCGACGGTGCCCGGTCATGTGACGCTTGATCCGGCGGCGGATGAGCCGGTCGCGTTCGAGGCGCAGGTCGATCTGCCGATTCCGAAAAACCTGTTCCCACAGTTAAGCGCGCTCGACGTGCCACGTGCGTCCGCTCAACTGACCCTCGCGCCGGGCGAACGGGCGGAGCTGCCGATCAGCGAGGCGGTGGCGGCGAGCATGTCGAGCACGCCGGGCGAGAACAGCCTGCGTCTGACGCTGCGCCCGCTCGATGGGACGCCGATCGCGGTCGAGCGCGACATTTGGGCGGGGCAGAACACATTCAGTACAGAGCCGTATGGCGATTACGAGTCGAGGCGGGCAGAGGCGCTGGCGCACCTTGCGCGGATGCCCTACGACGTCCCAGCCGCGCTGGCAGCGCTTGAGTTAGGGATGATCGACCGCATCCCGTCGGACGCCGTCGCGCTGGCGTGTCATTACATGGAAAACCGCTATGACTGCGCCGACTTCTATGCCATTGGACTGCTGGCGCTGCTCGAACGCTGCGGCGATTCTCCGGCGCTCGCGCCGCAAGACAAGGCACGGATCGAGGCGGCATTTCTCGGCTTCAAGTACTGGATTGACGAGCCGGGGCTTGACGCGATGTGCTACTTCACAGAGAACCACCAGATTCTGTTTCACGTCGCGGCGTATCTTGCCGGGCAGCGCCGGGTCGACAGGGTGTTCAGCAACAGCGGCTGGACGGGGAAGCAGCAGAAGGTGCGGGCGCGCCGGCGGATCGAGAACTGGATTCTGCGCCGCCTGCAGGGCAATTTCTCCGAATGGGATTCGAACGCGTATATGGCGCTTGACGCCTTCGCCATGCTGGCGCTCGTCGACTACGCCGCCAGCCCGCGCCTGCGCGAGATGGGGGCGGCGCTGCTGCACAAGCTTTTCTTCCTGCTCGCCTGCCAGTCGTTTCGCGGCGCGCACGCCAGCACGCACGGACGGTGCTATGTTACCGGCTTGAAGTCGGCGCGCGTTGAGAACACGTCGAGTCTCGCTCGAATCGCGTGGGGGATGGGGATTTTCAACGGCGAGACGCGGGCGACAGGGCTGCTGGCGCTGTCGCGGAATTATCGCGTTCCCGACGTGATCCAGCGCATCGGCGCAGACGTGGATCGGACGTTGATCACCCGGTCGCAATCGCGAGCGCAGTTCCGTCCGCAGTTCGACATGCGTGGCGACTGGTGGGACGTGACGACGCTCACTTATCGTACGCCCGACGTGATGCTTTCGGCGGCGCTCGACTACCAGCCCGGCGATATGGGCATTCAGGAGCATCTATGGCAGGCGACGCTTAGTCCCGAAGCGTCGGTATTCACGACTTATCTGGGGAACAGTCAGGAACACGGCAACGCGCGACCGAATTTCTGGGCGGGGTCGGCAAGGCTGCCGCGCGTCGGTATGGTTGACCGGACAGCGATCTGCCTGTACCGGCTCGAACCCGGCGTCGGCTTGGGTATCACCCATGCCTACTTCCCGGCGGCGATGTTCGACGAGTACCGGATCGAGGGACAGTGGGCGTTCGCGCGCTGCGGGAACGGCTACATCCCGCTGTGGGGCGACGGCAATTTGCTGATGACCGAACGCGGTCGCCACGCCGGGCAGGAATTGCGTTCGAGCGGCGAGGGCGAGGTCTGGATCTGCCATGTCGGGCGGGCAGCCGACGACGGTGATTTCGCCGCCTTCCAGCGCGGGGTGATGCAGCATACGCCGCAGGTTGAGGCGGGGCGCGTCGTATGGACAGCACCGGACGGTCGCACGCTGGCATTCGGTTGGGAAGGTGCGCTGACCGTCGACGGCGCGCCCGAAGACTGGGCGAGGTTCCCGCACTACGACAACGCCTACACCCATACGTCGATGGATGCGCCGATGATGAAAATCACCCATAACGGGGACGATGTCACGCTCGATCTGAAGCGCGGTCGTGTGATTACTGAGCGACAAGTCACCGAGATTTAACATTCAATTGCTTGCGCGTGGTCATTTTTCACGACATAATCATCGTGCGAACTTGCACATACTCGTCATTGGCGGATCAGGGTGAAACGCGCCCAGTCGGACGCGCTGTCGCTCCGAAGTCGTGTCACGCCGCACCGGATTGAATCGGTACGCGCTGCGCGTTCTCTTCCCCTCGGTCGTGTTCGTCAAATTGTCCCAGCCATCGCTTTCGGCAGTTCGCGCCTGTTCTGCCCGTGATGGCATCCCTTTTCACACTGTAAGCGTTCTTCAATGGTGGGAGGTGATTGTAAGGCAACCTACTG
>JAEVZT010000175.1 GCA_023392115.1 Chloroflexota bacterium | reverse complement strand
GAACGGGGCTGAACAGCCCGCTTGAGCGGGCTTACAGGGGGTTGAAACAGCCGTAGGCTTTGAGCCTACGGCGGCACAAAGCCCATCATTATTAAATGTGTCCCGTCTTCAACCTAACGGAGAGGGGCAGTTGAGCGCAGCGAAACGGGGTGAGGTTTGACAGCGAACGACGTTCACATTGGATTGTAAAGGGTGTTGGCGATGAAGAAGACGAGCATTCTGGTTCTTATCCTGCTGCTGATCGTCGGCGGCGCGGCGCTGGCGCAGGACGTAACGCCCGCAGTCCCGTTCGCCGACGCGCCGCCGCTGGAAACCGTCGTCCCCGATCCAAACGACGCGCGGCTGGCAAGCTGTTCCGCGCCGACGCTCGACGGATTCGCGCCGTACATCGTCCGCGCCGGTGATACGCTGGCGTCGCTGCTGGCGGGTGTCGATACGCTGACCGCCGCGCAGCTTGCCGCGCTCAACTGCCTCGACGATACGGCGGCGCTGCCGGTTGGCGCGGCGATCTGGCTGCCGGAAACGTCGGCGGCATTCGTGCCCCCGGCGGCGGAAGCAACCGCCGAAGCCGTCGCGCCCGAATTCCTCGACTTCAGCCTGAGCGCCGAAACCGTCACCAGCGGCGCGGGCGTGACGATCAACTGGGCGGCGAACGGCGATCGGGCGTATATCTACCCGTGCCCGCCGACCGAAGACGAGTGCGCCCGCCCGCGCGGCGCTGCCCCCGTGCCGCTGACCGGATCGCTGACGATCCCGTCGTTCCAGTACGCCGGGACGTACCGTTACCAGTTCGAGGTCGAAGGCGCTGGCGAACGGATCGCGCAGACGGTCAGCTTTGAAGTCGCCTGCTCGCAGGAATGGCTCGGCGGGATCGGCGCGCTGCCGCTGTGCCCGGAACAGCCGCCGCTGGCGGTCTTCGGCGTCTGGCAGCCGTTTGAGGGCGGCGCGATGATCTGGTTCTCCGACACGCAGGAAATTTACGTCATGACCAACGCCGACGGGCGCGTCCGCATCTACCGCGACGTGTATATTGAGGGTCAGCCCGATCCCGGTCAGCAGGCGCCAGAAGGGCGCTTCACCCCTGTGCGCGGATTCGGGCAAATCTGGGATCGGCTCGGCGGAGAAAACGGCCATCTCGGCTGGGCGCTGTCCGCCGAAGTCGGCTACGACGCGGCGCGGCAGGCAGCAGGACGCACCTCGTACACAACCTACATTCAGGGTCCCGGCGACACCGTCTACGCCGTCACGCTGATCCCCGGCGTCGAAGCCGGTTTCTGGTCACAGGTGGCGGGGTAAATAACTTGCCGGAGGCTTAAGCCTCCGGCAAATGCCTGTAAGCCGGCTGTTCAACCTCCTAAAGGAGGCTTTTTTCTTGCAGCCCAACGCTCAAGCGTCGGGCGAGTGAGGAGTTCTACTCATACCTCAGCACGTTCGCCACGCGCTCGCTGACGGCGACGCGGGCGCTCAGGAACGTCGCGCCCCACGCGATCAGCACCGAGGCGCCGATCAGCGCGACCGCCAGCGGCATAGCATCCGCCGGGATCGGGATCGCGTCGCCGACGCCGAAATAGGTCATCAGCGCCACGCCGAGCGCGCTGATTCCGATGCCGAGCACGCCGCCGAGCAGCCCGATGATCGTGTTTTCGAGCAGCATCACCCACAGCACGCGCCGCCCTTTCAAGCCGACCGCCTTGAGGACGCCGATCTGCTGCCGCCGTTCGAGCGTCGCCAGCGAGACCGTGTTCGCCATCGCCACCGCCGCCGCCAGCAGCGACAGCAGCCCGACGACCGTCGGGATGGCGGCGAACTGGTCGATCAGGCGCTTGAGCAGCCCATCGATGAACGAGATGTCGATTGACAACAGGAACGGCATTTCGGACAGGTTAAGCAGGACTTGATTGAGCTTTTCCTGCGGCACTTGCAGGATATTCAGCTGGAAGTTGGACGGCGTTCTCACCGAGTCGGGCGGGATGAAGGCGGGACCGAAACCCATCAAGCCGCTGTTCGTGACGATGCCGATCACCTCGAACGTGTAGTTCCGCCCGCTGATCTGCACGTCGATCTGCGAGCCGACCGAAACCGGCGAACTGATCGCCGGCGCGAACGACTCGGAAACGACCATCACCTGCCGCCCGCGATCTTCAGGCGTCAGGTCGCGCCCGGCGATGATCGTTCCGCTACTCAGGTTCGGGTTGGTGCTGTCGCGCATTTGCAGCGGGATCGAGCTGAAGGCGCGCTGCATCCGCGACGGCGCTTCGTCGCCGAACGGCACACTGACTTCCGGCTCTTGCCCGTCGATGCTCTCGACCCGCGCCACGACCTGCGTGATGCGCGTCCGCGCTTCAATGCCGTCGATGGTGTTCAACTGCGTGTCGAGCATGGCTTGACCCAGCGCCTGTGACACGACGCTCAGGACTGGAAACACGAGGACGTTGCCGCCGAAGTTCTGCGTCAGCTGGAACTGCAATATCTCGCGCGTGCCGACGCCGACAAACGTGATGCTGCTCAGGGCGAACATGCCCGCGCTCAATGCCAGCAGCGTTGTCGCCGTGCGCAGGCGGCGCGACGACAGGTTGCGCAGCGCCAGCC
>JAEVZT010000050.1 GCA_023392115.1 Chloroflexota bacterium | reverse complement strand
GATCAGGCTGCGCCGCCTCAGCCACCACAATCCCACCAAGACGGTCAGCAGGCTAAAGGCGATCAGGCTGCCTTCCATCATCGCCCGCCGCCCGTTGGTCAGCAGCGCGGGATGCAGCGCGAAATACAGGCTGGCGGTGTATGCTGCCGGACGCCCGCCGGCGATCCTGCCGATCAGGAAGATCAGCACCGCGCCGGACGCCATCAGCAGCGACGAGGGCATTCGCGCCACGAGCAGCAGTTCATCCGACGGCGCGTGATTGTAAGTCATGTTGTATTCAAACGAGCCAGCCCAGTCCCACTGCTCGTTGACATCCGACAGTTCGAAACCGCCGAGATGCCACGCCAGCCCGATCAGGTACTTGTTGACCGTGCCGTTGAGCAGCCGTAGATACTGTTCCTGTTCGCTGATCGCCGGATCGTGGTAGGTCACCAGCTCCAGATCGCGCTGGATGAACTGGTAGGCGTAGTCGCGGCTCATGTAGATCTGCGTCGACTCGTCGCCGTGAAACGGCACGATCGCCGTCCCGGCGAGCATGTAAATCACCAGCGCCGCCAGCCAGAGGAAGTCAACGAAAGTGCTGAGTACTGAGTGCTGAGTGTGCATAGTACTGAGTACTGAGTACTGAGTACTGAGTAAAGACGGAAACCGGCGCGGAGTACTAAACGCAAGTGATCGTTGCTGTCTTGCCGTCAAGCTATCATATCCCGTTTTGTTCTGCTCAGTTCTTCCTCAGCACTCAGCACTCGGCACTCAGTACTCTCTCAGTACTCAGCACTCAGTACTTCTTTCAACTTAGTGTCACAAGCGGCTTATTCTGTTCGACGCTTTGCCCTTCGACGACGCTGACGCGCTGGACGACGCCGTCGCGTGGGGCTTTGATCTCGTTCTGCATCTTCATCGACTCGAGGACGACGAGCGTTTGCCCCGCCGCCACTGACTCGCCCTCGCTCACAGGGATCGACACAATCAAACCGGGCATCGGCGACTTAATCGAAATCTCGCCGCTCTCCGCGCCCAAGCCGCCACGGCGCGACGCCAGAAGCTGTGCCCGCTCGTCAAGCACCTGCCCGCTGTAGAGCCGCCCCTGCATGACGACATCGTACTGCCCGTCGCGCTCCTCGATCACGACCTCATACGAGCGATTGTCCATGATGACCGAGTAGAGCGAGGCGTCGAGCGAGAGGAAGTCGACGTGGCGCGGCTCGCCGTTGACGAGCAGCGTCCCATCCTTCTCGATGTCGATCTCGAATTTCCTGTCGTTGATATAGGTGACGTATTTCATCGGTGTACGCGCTCCCAGCGGCTGAGCCATTTCCAGTTGCTCACGTCGCGCTCGTTCCGGCTGACCACTTGCCCGGCAAGCTGGCGGCTGCGGTGCGCGAACAGCGTCGCGGCGATCGCCGCCGTTTCCAGTTCTTCATCGCTCGGCGACTGCTCGTAGGTTGTCATGCTAAAGCGTTCTTCGACGAACTTGTTGTCGAACTTTCCGGCGATGAAGCTGAAGCTGTTGAGCAGGTTCTGGTGGAACGGAATGTTGTGCTTGACGCCCATGATCGTGAATTCTTCGAGCGCGCGCCGGACGCGCAGCATCGCTTCCGGGCGGTCGTCGCCCCAGCAGATCAGCTTGGCGATCATGCTGTCGTAGTACGGCGTGATCGTATAGCCCGTGTACACGCCGCTGTCGACGCGCACGCCGGGTCCGGTCGGCACGAGCAGCGTCGAAATCGTCCCGACCGACGGCAGGAAATTATTGTACGGGTCTTCGGCGTTGACTCGGCACTCGATCGCCCAACCTTTCGGCTCGATGACGCTCTCGGTCAAGCCCATGCGCCGACCGCGCGCGATGCGAATCTGCTCCTTGACCAGATCGACGCCAGTCACCAGTTCGGTTACCGGATGCTCGACCTGCAAGCGCGTGTTCATTTCGAGGAAGTAGAAGTTCTTGTCCTTGTCGACAAGGCACTCGATCGTCCCGGCGTTGACGTAATTGACCGCCTGCGCCGCGCGGATCGCCATTTCACCCATGCGCTGGCGCAGGTCAACGTCGACGAACGGGCTGGGCGCTTCTTCGACCAGTTTCTGGTGACGGCGCTGGATCGAGCATTCGCGCTCGCCGAGATGAACCGTGTTGCCGTGCATGTCGGCGAGAATCTGGAACTCGATGTGGCGCGCGCCCTCGATCATCTTTTCGAGGTAGACGCGCCCGTCGCCGAAGGCGCTTTCCGCCTCGCGCCGCGCCACCGCCAGCGCGCCCGGCAGATCGGCAGCGTTGTAGACGCCGCGCATTCCTTTGCCGCCGCCACCTGCCGCCGCCTTGACCATCACCGGGAAGCCGATCTGTTCCGCCGCCGCGATGATCTCGTCATCACGCAAGCCGGGCTCGGTGCCGGGGATGACCGGCACGCCCGCCCGCTTGACCGTCTCGCGCGCCATCTGCTTATCGCCCATGAGCGCGATCGCGCTTGGTGGGGGGCCGATGAAAATCAAACCCTCGTCCATCACCGCCTGCGCGAACTCCTCGCGCTCAGACAGGAAGCCGTAGCCGGGATGGATGGCGTCTGCCCCCGCTCGGCGCGCTGCGTCGAGGATTTTGTCGATTCGCAGGTAGCTATCGCGCGGCGGCGCGGCACCGATCAACACGGCTTCGTCGGCGTAGCGTACGTGTAAGCTGGTGCGGTCGGCATCTGAATAGACGGCGACCGTCGAAATGCCGAGGTCACGGCACGCGCGGATGACGCGGACGGCGATCTCGCCGCGATTGGCGATCAACACCTTCTTAATTTTCGTCTGCTGTGGTTCCATCACCATGAGCTGTCTCTTTCTCTTACTGTGAACGGTTCACTGCAATCTGTGAACTGGAACTCACAGCGGAATATTGCCGTGTTTCTTCGGCGGGTTGTTGTCGCGCTTGTTCTGGAGTACTTCCAGCCCGTTGATCAGACGGGCGCGCGTGTCGCGCGGCTCGATCACATCGTCGACGTAGCCGCGTTCGGCGGCGATATACGGGTTCGCCAGCTTTTCGCGGTATTCCGTCGCCAACTGCGACTTGAGCGCCGCCGGGTCGTCGGCGTCCTTCAGGTCGCGCCGGTAGATGATCTCGACAGCGCCTTCCGGACCCATGACGGCGATCTCGGCGGTGGGCCATGCCAGATTCAGGTCGCCGCGAATGTGCTTGCTGCTCATGACGCAGTACGCGCCGCCGTATGCCTTGCGCGTCGTCACCGTCAGCTTCGGTACGGTTGTCTCGCAGTAGGCGTAAAGCAGCTTCGCCCCCGACATAATGATCCCATTGTGCTCCTGCGCCGTACCCGGCATGTAACCGGGCACGTCGACGAACGTGATGATCGGGATGTTGAAGCAGTCGCAGAAGCGGATAAAACGCGCCGCCTTCTTGCTCGCCTCGATGTCGAGGACGCCCGCCAGCA
>JAEVZT010000017.1 GCA_023392115.1 Chloroflexota bacterium | reverse complement strand
GTGCGCGTGCTGATCCTCGACGAGCCGAACTCCGCGCTGACCAGCGAAGAAACCGCTCACCTGTTTGAGGTGATTGAACAGCTGAAGTCCAAGGGCGTGACGATCATCTACGTCTCGCACCGCCTCGAAGAAGTGCTGACGATTGCCGACCGCATCTCGGTCATGCGCGACGGACGCTACATCAGCACGATGGACAATGACGAAACCCTCACGCTCGATCAACTGGTCACACAGATGGTCGGGCGCGCCGTCGACCGCTTCAGGCGGCATAAGCCGGAAACGCAGCTTACGAACGAGATCGCGCTCGACGTCGAAAACGTGTCAAGCCCATCGACGCTGCAAGACATCTCGTTCCAAGTCAAAAAAGGCGAAATCATCGGCGTCGCCGGCTTGCCGGATTCGGGCAAAGATGAGCTGGTATCGGCGATCTTCGGGCTTTCCCCGCGCGGCGGTAACATCCGCGTGCTCGGCAATACGATCAAGCCCGGCTCGCCCACCAATTCGATTCACAACGGCATGGCGCTCATTCCAGCAGACCGTCGCGGCGCGGGTGCGTTCCTGACCATGAGCGTCGAGAACAATACGGTCGCATCGGCGCTCGAACACGTCAGCAAAGGCGGTTTTCTGCGCGCGAGCCGCATCCGCCAGACGAGCACGTACTACGTCAAGCAGTTCGATACCAAGATCAGCAGCCACCAGCAGAAATTACGCACACTCAGCGGCGGCAATCAACAGAAAGTGATCCTCGCGCGCGGCTTGGCGACTCAGCCCTCGGTATTGATCCTGCATGAACCGACGCGCGGGATCGATGTCGGCGCTAAAAGCGAAATCTACAACATCATGCAGGAACTCGCCGCGCAGTCGGTGACGATCGTGATGGTGTCTTCCGAACTGCCGGAACTGATCGGTCAGTGCGACCGGATTCTTGTCATGTTTCAGGGGCGAATCAACGGCGAGTTCAACGGCAGCGAAGCAACAGAAGAAGCGATTCTCGCCTGCGCGATGGGACAGCCACAGGTGCAGGAGAATCTACCAAAGGCGGTAACAATATGACAGCTTCTACAATCACCGTTGTCGGCAGTTTCGCCGTCGGGTTGACCATCCGCACGCCGACAATGCCGATTTTCGGTCAAACGCTGCTCGGCAGCGACTTCGACATGGGACCCGGCGGCAAAGGCTCGAATCAAGCGGTCGGCACGGCGCGTCTTGGCGCGTCGTCGTCGCTGGTCGGCATCATCGGCGACGACAAACTGGCGGAGATCGCCACCGATCTTTATGCGGCGGAAGGCGTCGACACGAGCCATCTGCTGCAAACATCTGAACGCCCCACCGGTGTCGGCTTCATCATCCTCAACCCCAAGGGCGAGAACTTCATCATCCTCGACATGGGCGCGAACAACCTGATGGACGCCGCCTACGTCGACACGGCGGAAGAACAGATCGCCAAGAGCGACATTGTCATGGCGGTGCTGGAAATTCCCGCTGCGGCAGCCGCGCGCGGGATGGAGCTGGGCAAGAAACACGGCGCGCTGACAATCTTGAATCCAGCGCCCGCCGTCCCCCTGCCGCCGTCGATGTTCCCGCACGTCGCCTACCTGACGCCAAACGAAAGCGAGCTGCGAATCCTGCTTGGACTCGCACCCGACGATTCGACGCCGACGCGGACGCTTGCCGCCCAGTTGCGCGACATGGGCGTCAAGAACGTGATCGTCACGATGGGGTCAGAAGGCGTGCTCGTCTTGACCGATACCGTCGACACGCTCGTACCGGCGTTTGCGTGCGATGTCGTCGACACGAACGGCGCGGGCGACGCCTTTAATTCCGGTCTTGCCGTGGCGCTCGGCGAAGGCAAGCCGCTGATCGAAGCGGTACAGTTCGGCTGTGCCTGCGGCGCGCTGGCGTGCACCAAGCTCGGCGTCATTCCGTCGCTCGCCCACCGCGCCGCCGTCGACCAATTCCTCGCACAACAATCACTATCAAAGCACTCTACACTCTAGGGAGAAAGACTCATGAATCGCGGTAAATTGCTGAATGCTGAACTGAGCCACGCTGTCGCCTCGATGGGACACGGCGACCTGATGATCGTCTGCGATGCGGGCTTCCCGATCCCGTCGACGGCTTGGCGGATTGACCTCGCCATCGTTCAGGATGTGCCCGATCTCCAAACCGTGCTGACGGTTCTGGCGGACGCGCTGATCGCCGAAAAGGTCGCCTACGCCGACAACCTGCCGGTCAACAATAAGCCGCTGCTCGAGAAGGTGCAGCGCCTGTTCCCGGACGCGGAGCATGAAATGCTGCCTCACGCGACGATCCTCGGCGAGATGGCTGCCAAAGCCAAGGTCATCGTCCGCACCGGCGCATTCGACCCGTGGGGCAACATTCTACTCTACAGCGGCGTCGACGTGCCGAAGTGGTTCAGCAAAGAGGGTGTCGTCGCGCCGGACTATTACGCCAAATTCCTGAAATAAATGAGCCGGTATTCCGTCCCTGCCGTCGTCCTCAACCAGCTTGGCGCGCTGCCGACACTCGAAATGGTGCAAGTCAGCCCGCCTGAACGCGGCGAAGTCCTCGTGCGGATGGTCGCCAGCGGCATCTGCCACACTGACATCAGCTACATGCGCGACGCCCGCACCACCCCGGTCGTACTGGGGCATGAGGGCGCGGGCATCGTCGAGCAGGTCGGCGAAGGCGTGAGCCACGTCCAACCCGGCGATCACGTCGTCATCAACTGGCAGGCGAAGTGCAACCGGTGCCGCCACTGTCTGGCGGGGCGGCAAGACCTGTGTGAGAACATTCAAGGGACGGTCAGCCCACGCGTTTTTAGAGGTGAAACCCCGCTCGCCGTGATGCTGAACGCGGGCACGTTTTGCCCGCTGGTCGTCGTCCCGGCGAACGGCGCTGTCCCGGTGCGTAAGGACATTCCACTGACGCGGGCGGCGATGCTCGGCTGCGCGGTTGCAACCGGTGTCGGCGCGGCGATGTATACCGCCCGCATTCGCCCCGGCGACAGCGTTGCCGTCATCGGCGCGGGCGGGATCGGGCTGAACATCGTGCAGGGCGCGCGGCTCGCCAACGCCGGCATGATTGCCGCCGTCGACCTGAACGCCGACCGGCTGGAGCTGGCGCGCCAGTACGGCGCCACGCATACGCTCTCCGGCGACCAGCCCGACCTGACGGCAGCAGTACGCAAGCTGACGGATGGGCGCGGAGTCGACCACGTCTTCGAGGCGGTAGGCAGCCCGGCGCTGATGCTGGCAGGGATTGACATGCTGGCGCGCGGCGGCAGCTTGATCCTCGTCGGGGCGGCGGCGCGCGACGCGGTGCTGCCGTTTCACCCGCGCCGCTTCATGAGCCAGCAGCAGCAGATCGTCGGCTGCATTTACGGCAACATTCGCCCGATGATCGACCTGCCGCTGTTCGCCGACTGGTATGCCGATGGCAAGCTCCGGCTCGACGAGATGCACACCGTATCGGTCAGGCTGGAAGACGTGCCGGAAGTTTTCGCGACCTTGGAGAAAGATCGCGGTATTCGCCCAATTATCGAGTTCGAGGCGTGAACGGTGACGATTTATCGTTTTGAGCGGTTGTTTCCGGAAGAGATTGAAGCGCGTTTGCGGGCGATGCCTGTGCTTGTGTTGTCGTTTGGTACGCTGGAATGGCACAGCAGTCATTTGCCGCTGGGACTCGATGGTTTGGTGGCGCAGGCGGTTGGCGAGGGGATCGCCAACCGCCTGAATGCCATCCTTGCGCCGGTTTCGTATTGGGCGGCGGGCGGCGTGCCCTACCCCTACACGCTCAAATTACCGACGAGCGTGATCGAGCCGCTTCTGACAATGGTATTCGAGCAGTTCGCCGAGATGGGATTCAAGGTCATCGTCGCCTTCACGGGGCACTTC
>JAEVZT010000009.1 GCA_023392115.1 Chloroflexota bacterium | reverse complement strand
CAACTGCCCCTCGAAGCGCAGGATGCTGCCGTAAACGTTCGGCTTGCCGAGCTTGACGCAGGCGTCGTTGACAAGGTAGCGCGTCGGAAAATTGTCAGTCCCGTCGATGATCACGTCGTAGGGGGCGAGGATCTCGAGCGCGTTGTCAGACGTGAGCGGCACTTCATACTTGTCGATCTGGATCGTGGGGTTGATGTCGAGGATGCGTTTCGCCGCGCTCTCGATCTTCGAGATGCCGATCGTGCTCTGCCCGTGTATGATCTGGCGCTGCAAGTTCGACTCGTCGACCACGTCGTAATCGACAAGCCCGATCCGACCGAGTCCCGCCGCCGCCAGATACAGTGCGAGCGGGCTGCCAAGACCGCCCGTGCCGACGATCAGCACACTGGCGGCTTTCAGGCGGCGCTGCCCTTCCATTCCAAATTCCGGCATGATCAGGTGACGACCATAGCGCCGGATTTCATCATTTGTGAGATCGCCGAGTTGTTCGACTACGGGTTGCATACATTTATCCCTGTAACTGTCCTATGAGTTTGTCGAAATCTGCGACGCCATGATTGACCGCTAGCGTGCGCCCGCTGCCGTCGAGGACGAATGTCGTCGGCGCGGTCAGCACGCCCCAGCGATCGGCTGCCGCCGGGTCTTCGGTCGCGTCGACGCGGATGACCTGCACGCGCTCGCCTAACGCTTCCTGAAGACGCGATAGGGCGGGCGTCTGCTGCGTCCGGCAGGGGACGCAGGTCGGCGTCGTGAAGTAGACGATCGCCGGAACGCCGAGTCTGCGCCCGTTCAGCAGCGGATCCGCTGCCGCGATCGCCGTCGTGCGCCGCATCTGCCGCGCGATCATCAGCCGGTAGATCAGTGTCCCTACAACCAGCAGGACGATCGCAACGATCGCACGTTCGATCATACCATCACTCCACGCGCACCGGGCTGCGGGCGAAACCCGGCACGCCAAGGCGGTTGAACTGGTAGTACATCCAGCAGCCGAGGCAGAAGTTGAGCCAGAAGTTCAGGTTCGCTAGCGCGATCACGATCCAGACCAGCACCCATGCGACGGTGGACGCCCCAGCCAGCAGCGCGACGACGGCGACCGCGTTCATCACCCCGCCGACGAGCATGGCGAAGCGGTGCGGCTCAGGGTTATCGGCGATGACGTGCGGCTTGACGAAGCGCCGCGCGACGTGCTTGTAGAATAGGCGGTAGGGCGCGAACGGCGCGTCCCACGCGCCGAGAAGCTGCGAGATGGCGACGACGGCGACCAGCAGCCAACTGTCGAGGATGAAGCCCGCCAGCAGCAGGATGATCGTCAGCGCCTGACCGGTTCGAAGCCCGCTGTGATCGACTCTGCGCGTCGTTTCTGCCATGTTAGGCGCTGCCCCCGGCGATGCTCGGAATGATGCGCAGGCTGTCGTCCTCGTCAAGTTCGGTATCCATCCCGCTCAGGAAGCGGATATCGTCCTCGCCGAGAAAGACGTTGACGAAATTGCGCAGCTCGCCGCCGTTGAATAAGTGCTGCTTGAGTTCGGGGTACTGCGTCGTAAGGTCGTTCAGCACTTCTCCGACCGTGCCGCCGCTGACGCTGACCTGCGCGTTGTTGCCGGTGTAGACGCGGAGCGGCGTTGGAATCTTGATGCTCGGCATGTTGTCTCTCTCTCCTGAGTCAGTTGATTCGAATTCATTGACACGTGCGGGAGTCGAACCCGCTTGCGCGGCATCGGTTTGCCGCACAGCCCGCGCGTCACTTGGCTGCGAGCTTCCTAGGTACCGATTTCTTGTACCACATCTCATCGAGATAACCACCGATGAGATTCGTCATCAACTCGACCTCGACGAGAAACGAGTCGTGCCCGAAGTCGGCATGGACGAGGTGATAACGCACGTCGCGTCCGGCGGCTTCGAGCGCCGTCACCAGATCAAGCGACTGCTCGGCGGTGTACAACCAGTCGCTCGAAAAGCTGACGACGAGAAAATCGGTTTCCGGGCTTGTCCGCTTGAGCGAGTCGACGAGCGTCGGGTAGCCTTCCTGAATGTCGAAATAGTCGAGTGCCTTGGTGATGTACAGGTAGCTGTTGGCGTCGAAGCGCTGGACGAACTTCTCCCCCTGATGATGCAGGTAGCTCTCGACTGTAAATTCCGGTTGGACGAGCTGGAACGGGATGTGGTCATACCCTTGCAACTCGCGCCCGAACTTCGATTCGAGCGAGTGCTCGCTCATGTAGGTGATGTGCCCGACCATCCGCGCGACCGCCAGTCCGGCGTCAGGCGCTTCGCCGTCGTAGTAAGCGCCGCCGTTCCAGCGCGGGTCGGCGTAAATCGCCTGCCGTCCGATCTCGTTGAAGGCGATGTTCTGCGTCGACGATCGCGGCGTGCTGGCGATGAACAGGCACGTCTGGATGCGATCCGGGAAATCGACTGCCCACTGGAGCGCCTGCATCGCGCCCATGCTGCCGCCGGCGACGGCGAACAGGCGCTGGATGCCAAGCCTGTCGAGCAGGTGGCGCTGCGCCGCGACCATGTCGGCGACCGTCACCAGCGGGAAGCGGAGCGCGTAGGGCTTGCCATCTGGTGCCGGCGAGGCGGGTCCCGTGCTGCCCTGACAGCCGCCGATCACGTTGATGCACAGGACGAAATGCCGGTCGGTGTCGAACATCTTGCCCGGTCCGACGGCGTCATCCCACCAGCCCGGCTTCTCGTCGGGATCGTCGGTGTAGTAGCCAGCGACGTGCGCGTCGCCGGACAGCGCGTGGCAGATCAAGATGGCGTTCGAATGGTCGGCGTTGAGCTTTCCGTACGTCTCGTAAGCAAGCGTAAACCGCTCCAGCGTTTTCCCGCAGCGCAGGTGGAGCGGTTGATCAAAATGCGCGTGCTGCTTGTGGACGATCCCCACCGACCCGGCGCGTTCCGGGTGCGGCTTCGATCCGTTCGCCGTCATGTTCTGTCCCTATCTCCTCGATAAACTGCATCCCCCCGCCAACGTGCGGGGCGAGGGGATGCGAAAGGATTCCAGTTAGGATACCGCCTGAACCGTCTTACCCTGCGAAACGGTCAGCGCCTGATCCAAGTCCCACAGGATGTCGTCGATGTCCTCGATGCCGATGGCGAGGCGGATGTAATCTGGCGTCACGCCCGACGCGGTTTGTTCTTCCTCGCTCAACTGGCTGTGAGTCGTTGTCGCCGGGTGGATCGCCAGCGAGCGCGAGTCGCCGACGTTGGCGACGTGCGAGAAGATTTTCAGGTTGTCGATGAAGGCGCGCCCCGCCGCTTTGCCGCCCTTAATGCCAAAGCCGAGCATCGCGCCCGCGCCTTTCGGCAGGTACTTTTGCGCCCGTTCGTAGCTCGGGTGATCCGGCAGACCGGGATAGTTGACCCACTCCACCGCCGGGTGCTGGCTCAGATATTCGACGACCGCCTGTGTGTTACTGACGTGCTTCTGCATCCTCAGCGACAGCGTTTCAAGCCCGATGATGTTGAGGAAGCTGTTGAACGGCGCTTGCGACCCGCCGAAGTCGCGCAAGCCGACGATCCGCGCGCGCCCGATGAACGCCGCCGCGCCGAGCACGTCCGCCAGCACCGCGCCGTGATATGCCGGTTCAGGCTCGACAATGCCAGCATGCCGCCCGCTCGCCTTCCAGTCGAAGTTGCCGCCGTCGACGATCACGCCGCCGATGCTCAAGCCGTGCCCGCCGATCCACTTGGTCGTCGAGTGCAGGCTGATGTTGATGCCCCACTTGAACGGCTGGAACAGGTACGGCGTGCCGAACGTGTTGTCGACGACGACCGGGATGCCGTGTGACTTCGCCAGCGCGCTGATCGCTTCAAAATCGGGAATTTCGAGTTTCGGGTTGCCGATCGTTTCAAGGTAGATCAGGCGCGTCTTGTCGTTGATCAGCCGCTCGTAATCTTCGGGGTTCGTCCCCTGCACGAAGTGCGCCTTGATGTTCAGGCGGCGCAGGCTTTGCGAAAACAGCGTGTACGTGCCGCCGTAGAGCGCCGCGTTCGAGATGAACTCGTCGCCGGCGTTGCACAGCGTCAGGACGGTCAGCGTTTCGGCGAACTGCCCCGAGGCGGTCGCCAGCGCGCCGATGCCGCCTTCAAGCGCGGCGATCCGCTGCTCGAAGACGTCAGTGGTCGGGTTCATGATGCGCGTGTAAATGTTGCCCGGTTCGGCGAGGGCGAACAGTGCCGCCGCGTGATCGGTATCGCGGAACTGGTACGAGGTCGTCTGGTAGATCGGGACGGCGCGCGACCCGGTCGTCGGGTCGGGCGAATAGCCCGCGTGCAGCGCGAGCGTCTCAAATGCCTGCTGGTGTCCGTTCGTGCTAGCCATGTGCTTGCTCTCCCCTGAGATTATTCGAGTATAGTCGATAGTTCACCGTAGAGTTCACAGTAGACAGTTGACAGTCTCTTATTTACTGCTTTTCTGTAAACTGTTCACTGTAAACTTCTTTTTACGCCTGTTCCCCCTTGCGGATTGGCGCGCCGACGAGGTTGCCCCATTCCGTCCACGAGCCGTCGTAGTTGCGGACGTTGTCCAAGCCGAGGATGTACTTGAGCGCGAACCACGTGTGCGACGAGCGCTCGCCAATGCGACAGTAGGCGACAATTTCCTTAGTGTCGCCGTTGATGCCCTTGCCCCCGTACAACTGCGCCAGTTCCTCGCGTGACTTGAACGTGCCGTCCGCGGCGACCGCCTGCACCCACGGGATGTTCGCCGCGCCGGGGATGTGTCCGGCGCGCTGGGCAGTTTCGCTCATCCCGGGCGGGGCGATGACCTTGCCGGTGTACTCGTCCACCGAGCGCACGTCGACCAGCCCGAAACCCGGCTTTTCAAGCCGCTGCTTGACGTAGTCGCGGTCGGCGCGCAGATCGTGGTTGATGTGCGTCACCTTGTAGTCGGTCGGCGTCACGTTCGGGACGTCGGTCGTCGCCTCGCGCCCCTCGGCGAGCCACTTCTTGCGCCCGCCGTCCATCAGGCTGACGTTTTCGTGCCCGTAGTACTTGAACAGCCAGAGGGCGTAAGCGGCGAACCAGTTGTTGTTGTCGCCGTAGAGGACGACATGCGTCTCCGGCGTCACGCCCGCTTGGCTCAGCAGGGCTTCGAATTCTTCCTGCGTAGCGATGTCGCGCAGGGTCTGGTTCTGAAGCTGCGTCTGCCAGTTGAAGGCGACCGCGCCGGGGATGTGCCCCTGCTCGTACTGGGTGGTGTCCACATCAACTTCGATTAAGCGGACGTTGTCGCGGTTGTCGGCGACCCACTGGGTTGAAACGAGTGCCTGCGTCATGATGATTCCCCTCTCCTCAAGATGTCTTTTGCATCAACGCTTAGTTCGTGGGCGGAGCATGCCCCGCTCAAACGGCTAAACTGCTTTACTCAACGGTCAGCGGCTCGGCGTCAAACTGCTCGCGGTCGGCGCGCAGACGCCACGCGCGCATGTCGACGGCGCTGGCGTCATGAACGGAAGTTATCAGGTAAACGAAATTGGGCAGAGCGTGGTCACGGTCGAATGTTGAAGGGATGGCGGGCGAATCGGGGTGGCTGTGATAGTAACCGACGAGGGCTAAGCCGCGCGCGTCGGCTTCATCCTCAAGCCGCGCCCAGTCGAGCGGCGTCATGGCATAGCGATGATACTGCTCCTCGACGGCGAACACGTTCTCGATTTGAACGGCGTCGCTGATGCGTATCCCTTCCTCGTCGATACTGCCAAGCAGGAAGCCGCCGCCTTCGTTGGGGTAAGTTGACTGCAAGTGTTCGAAGATGCGCGACTGGAGCGCGCGGTTCAGAAT
>JAEVZT010000595.1 GCA_023392115.1 Chloroflexota bacterium | reverse complement strand
CCGTTAACGAGCAGCCCCATCGCCTTTACGTAGCGAAAGCCTCCGGTCGAGTGGCGGATCGCCTTGCCGATGTTCTGCGCGATTTCGACGCTGTCGGTGGTGAGGTAGACGTTGTAGGCGACAAGCGGCGCGCGCGCGCCGATGATCGTCGCGCCGGCTTTGCCGACAACCGATGGTCCGAAGTCGGGGGCGCGGTCGGGGTCGGTGCCGATGGCATCCTTGAGCGCTTCGTACTGCCCGCGGCGCACGTTTTCGAGATTTTCACGGTCTGGGCGGGTCGCCGCCGCTTCGTACAGGTAAACGGGGATGTTCAGCTCGCGCCCGACGCGTTCGCCGAGCTTGCGGGCGAGCAGGATGCAGTCGTTCATGTCGACGCCGTCGATCGGGATGAACGGGACGACGTCAGTCGCGCCGAGGCGCGGGTGCGCGCCTGTGTGTTCGTCCATGTCGATCAGGCGGGCGGCGGTGGCGATCCCCTGAAAGGCGGCTTCGACGATCGCGTCCGGCGCGCCGATGAACGAGATGACGGAGCGGTTGTGGTCGCTGTCGCTCTCGCGGTCGAGGATGTGGACGCCGGGCACAGCGCCGATTGTGGTGACGATCTCGTCAATCACGGCAGCGCGCCGCCCTTCAGAGAAATTGGCAACGCATTCTACGATTTGTCTCACAATGGAACTTGCCTCCGGAAGGCGTGATGGGTGACTGGAATAAAGTGGCTATCTAACATGCACAAATCCGTACCTATTTTCCTCGTATTGTATCGCTGATTCACGGCGCTGCCAGCTTAAGGCAGGCGCGAATTGAAGCTCGGACGCGGTCTGCTACATGCTGCCGTCTGAGCCGTCGGCGTCGATAAGCTTGAAGACATCTGCAAGCACCGACTCAAGAGTCAATTCTTTGCCCCGCGCGAGGAGGCGGGCAAAGTCGTCGGACGGCAGGTCGTGCTCAAGGCTGGCGGACAGCGCGCGGTATTCACTCCGATCCACGTCCGGGTGATCCCGTATGTAGCCAGCCCAGACAGCGGCGTCGGCGACGTAACCAAGCGCCTGCGCGTAGACCGCCGCGCTCGTCAGCGCCATGATGATTTCCGGCGTCGCGCCGAGGCTGTGCGCTGTCTTCAACGCCTCTTGCAGCGCCGCTCGCGCTTCATGCCGCCTGTCGAGCGCGAGATACACGGATGCCAGCGTCCGCTGGACATAACATGCCATGTACGGTAAGCCCATCGAGTGGCTCAATTCGAGCGCCTCATGCAGGCTGGTCAGCGCGTCGGCTGGATGCCCCTGTCGATAGATGACAGTCCCTAAGCCCCACAAGCCGTTGATCAGGTCGCGCTGCGCCGTAAACTTGCGCGCGATCTGTACGCCGTCTTCGAGGTAGGCGCGCGCGCTGTCCAGCTTTCCCTGCTCGGTGGCGACTACGCCCATCGCCATCAGGCTTAAGCCCAAACCCCACTGATTGTGCAGCGTTCGACAGCGTCCAATACTCTGCTGCAAGTACGCTTCTGCCTCATCATAGCGCTTGAGCAGCCGCAGTACCTCGCTGATCGCCTGCAGCGCGGTGATCAAGTCGGCTTCCCGACCGCTGGCTTCGGCGATTGTGAGATAGTCACGGAAAGACCTGTAGGCGTCCGCGTATCTGCCTTCGACAGTCGCGATTGAACCTAGTCCGAGGAGCGCGCGTCCGCGGTCGATGTGGTGCTGTGAGCTTCGAAAAATCTTCAGGCTGCGGTTGTAATAGCGAACGGCGGCGGCATGCTGTCCCATATCCTCGCGAATCGTTCCGAGGATGTAATAAGCTCTGCCCATGTGCAGCTTATCGTTCGCTTGCCGGGCGAGTTCCAACAGCCCGCGAGCGCAGCGGTCGGCTTGCTCAAGATTGCCTAAACCCGAATATGATGTTGCCAGCGCCGTCAGGATCACACGTTCGGCGTGCGCATCGTTGATCTGCCGCGCGGCGTGCAGCGCCGCTTCCCACCAGTGCTGGCGCTCGGCGGGCGTGTGGCGGATCGCCAGCACCGTCGCTCCGGCAATTGGAAACTCGACGCACAATCGCGCCCATGCCGGCGACACGCCGCACGCTTGCGCAGCCCGTTCCTGCCAGTGCTGGATTTGCGCCCATTCTTGATCGAACAACTCCAAGCCGTAGAACAGCTCGGCGTGACCACGACTCACGGCATCCGTCGCGGCGCGGAGTTTGTCAAGGTAATACTGCGTCAGCCGCAGTTCAGCCGTTTCGAACGCGGGCACGTTCGCCATCGCGACTCACGCCGCCTCTTCAAGCAGCGAACGGGCGTGCATCACGAGCAGGGCGTGCATTTGAAAGCGCCCGCCGCCGAGCGGCTCGAGCAAGCCGCGATCGACCAGCACGCGGGCGATTTTGCGCGCGTCGCCAACCATCCACGCCGCAGCCATCGCCGCAAGATCGAACGTCGCGGGCTTCGGCACAAACAGCCCAAGGTACGAAAACAGCTTCCGCGTTTCTGAATCGAGCAGATCGGTGCTGCGTTTCAGCAGCGCCGCGACAGTCGGCGAAGGACGATCATCGGCGCTGAACATCTCACTCGGAATCTGCGTGTTCAAGAGGCTCGCGCCGGTTCTCAGCTCATCGAGCAGTTCGCGCACGCCCCAGCCAAAGCGCGCTTCGCTGTGGAGCAGCCGTCCGGCAACTTGGATCGCCAACGGCAGCCCTTCAAGGTCGTGAACCAGCTCGCTCGCTTCTAAGGGATATTCGGCGACGGTTTCAGGACACAGTTGTTCGAGCAGTTCCAGCGCCGACGCCTCCGATAGGACGGGCAGACGGTAGACATCGCCGGCAGTTGACGCCAGCGCCGAGGCGACGTCATTCAGCCGGCTCGTCATCACCAGCGCGCAGCCTTGCCCGCCGACACGGAAGGGGCGCGCGTGTTCCACCTGCCAGACATCGTCGACAATCAACAGCATGCGTCGCTCGCGCAGCGCCGACGTCAGCTGCGCGCTGATGTCCTCGATGCGCCGCGTCTGTCCGCGCTGACCGGGCATGACGGCGTCTGACCACGCCGAGATTTCGACAAGCAGGTTCGGTCTTTCGCCGAGCGACGCCCAGAGTACGCCGTCGGGGAACTGCTGCGCGACCTCCACATCGTGGGCGAGCGAGGCGACCGCCGTGCTCTTGCCGACACCGGGCCAACCCTGAATGATGGTGACCGGTCGCATCTCGCCGCCGATGCCGATCCGGCGCTTGATTTCGCCGATCGCTTCCTGTCGTCCGATGACCAAGGACGGCGCGGGCGGCATGACGCCGACGGGCGCGACCGCTGCCCGCGACTGCAATCCCGGCGGATTGAGCGCGTTATTCTGGATGGACTCGTAGAGTCTCGTCGTCTCTTCATCGGGCGGGGTGAGAAGTTCGGCGTCGAGAAGCTCCACGCACACTTGATACTGC
>JAEVZT010000515.1 GCA_023392115.1 Chloroflexota bacterium | reverse complement strand
ATCGGCGTGTAGTGTCCGAGCAGGATTTCACCGGCGTTGCGAATTTTCGGCAGCGTAATGAACGGCTCGCGCGTCAGCACTTCGAGGTGTTCGGGAGCATAGTCGTTGACGAACTGGATCGACTCGTCAATGCTGTTCGTCAGCAGCACACCGCCGTAATTCGACAGCACGTTTTCGACGAATCCGCGCCGCCATTCAGGCAGCTCGGCAATATATCCGGGCAGCACGTCGAGCACCTGTTCGGCGATTTCTTCGCTGTGGGTGACGAGAATCGCCGCCGAGTCGGGTCCATGTTCGGCTTCGACCAGCAGATCGAGCGCTGCCAGCCGCGCGTCAGTCGACTCGTCGGTCAGGATGATCGACTCGCTGGGACCCGCCGGCAGCCCGACATCGACCGTGCCGTAAAGCAGGCGCTTGGCGGCGGATACATAGCTGCTGCCGGGACCGATCAGCTTGTCGACCTTCGGGATCGTTTCTGTACCGTATGCCAACGCCGCGATCGCCTGCATTCCGCCGACGACGTAGACTTCATCGACGCCGCAGATTTCAGCCGCCACCAGCGACGCGGCGTCAGCCTTGCCTTCAGGCGTCGGCGGCGTGACGACGATCACGCGCGGCACACCGGCGACGCGCGCAGGTGTTGCCAGCATCAGCATAACCGATGGGAACGCGCCCTTGCCGCGCGGGACGTACAGCCCGGCGCTCGTGACTGGCGTCACCTTCTCGCCCGCCATAATCCCGGGTTGCACTTCGGTGAACCACATCGGTTCGGGCATCTGCGCTTCGTGAAAGCGGCGGATGTTCTCGTGCGCTTCGCGAATCGCGGCGACGACTTCGGTGCTCACAGCTGAACGTGCCGCCTCAAAATCGGAGGGCGCTGCGCGGAGCATGTGTGCTTGAAAGCCGGGCGCGTCGAAGCGCCGCGCGTACTCGACAACCGCCGCGTCGCCGTTCTCGCGCACGGCGTCGATGACTTCCTGCGCGCGCGGCAGTAGATCGCGTATGTCTTTTTCCGCACGGCGCATCAGGCGGTTTAGCTGTTCGGGTGATAATTCGTTCAGTTTCAGGAATTGAACCATCGTTGACCCCTGTCAAATCAAAAGCGCGGGGCTGGAACGCTCCGCGCTTCCATAACGCTTTGCTGTCACCGGTCAGGAATTGACGGGGGCGACTGTCTTGCCGAGGACGTGTGAGCGGCGGCGTGTTCCATCCCAGCGGATGTCCGGGATTAGAATATCGCTTTTCTCCAAAATGCGCTCACGATGCTCTATAAGGTCACGCAGCATGATCCGCACTTCGGCGACCACATCATGCGTCGGCTTATAACCCAGCTCGATCAGGTGGTTGCGGTCGGGGTTATAGTAGTGTTCTTCGCGTTCGGTGCGCGGATTGTCGTAATGCTCTATCTCGACATTCAGCCCAACGTCCGCGCCGGCTTGACGCACCTTCTCCGCTAGTTCTTCGACGGTATAGCACTCCTCGAACTGGTTGAAGACGCGGTACTCGCCCGGTTTCGGCGGATTCTCGATCGCGATCGTCAGGCACTGCATCGAGTCGCGCATCGGCAGGAAGCCGCGCTTCTGGTGCCCGACGCCGTACAGCGTCAGCGGATGCCCGATCACGGCTTGGCAGGCGAAACGGTTGATCGCCGTGCCGAAGCACTGGTCGAAGTCGAGGCGGCTGCGTAAGCGCGGATCGTCGCCCATTTCGTCAATCTGCGTGCCAAATACAACGCCCTGCATGATGTCGGTCGCGCTCAAATTCCAGATCTTGCAGGCGAAGATCGTGTTATGCGTGTCATGAACTTTCGTCAGGTGGTAGAAGCTGCCCGCCTGTCGCGGAAACGGCAGCGTGTCTTTGCGCCCGCGGAACTCAATTTCAAAAAAGCCTTCGGGGATGTCGACGTTTGGCGTTCCGTATTCGCCCATTGTCCCCAGCTTGACCAGATGCGCCTGCGGGCAGACTTCGCGCATCGCCCAGAGCACGTTCAGGCTGCCGACAACGTTGTTATATTGTGTGAACGCCGCGTGTTCCTGATCTATCATCGAGTATGGCGCGGACGGCATTTCCGCGAGATGGACGATCGCGTCCGGCTGAAACTCGGCCAGCACGTCACGCAGGAACGGGTAATCGAGCAGATCGCCGTCGCGGAACCACAGGTCTTTGCCGTGACGGTCGCGAAACGCCGCGCGTCGTTCGTCAATACCATAAACCGGGATGGCGCTCATGCTGCCGACTTCTTCGACCCACGTCCGGCGTAGGAAGCGATCTACTCCGCCGACTTCGTGACCCCGCGCGGTCAGGTATTGCGCCAGCGGCCAGCCAAGATAGCCGTCAATCCCGGCGATAAAAACTCTCATGAACTGCCCTCCACGTGGAAACTGTACATGGATCACAACCCCATCGGAAAACTGAAGCTACGTCGCGGCACTTAAACATTCGGTTAATGTGTTGACGACAATTCGGCGACCGGCTGGAAGCTGCCGAGGTACCCCTGCACCGCCAGCAGTTCGGCGTTGAGGATGCTGCATCCCGCCGCGCCGCGAATCGTGTTGTGCGAAAGGGCGACAAACTTATAGCCGAGCAGAGGGCACGGTCGCAGCCGACCGACGGTAGTCGCCATGCCGTTCCCAGCGTTGCGATCGCGCCGTGGCTGTGGTCGATCGTGGCGCTGCGTGTAAATAACCGGCTGCGCGGGCGCGCTCGGAAGCGTCGGCACGGGTTCTGGTCCGCGGAAAGACTCCCACGCCTCGATAACTTCATCAAGCGAGGGGGTCTCGCGCAGCGAAACCGACACGTTGACGAGATGACCATCAATGACAGGCGCGCGGTTGCACGACGCGCTCATGACGGCGTCGAACTCGACGATCTTGTCGCCGACGAACTCCCCGAGCATCTTGAGCGGTTCAGTTTCAACTTTCTTCTCTTCGTCGCCGCCGACGTAGGGCACCATGTTATCGAGGATATCGAGCGATGCGACGCCGGGATAGCCTGCGCCGCTGATCGCCTGCGCGCTAACCACGAGTGTCTTGGTGACGCCGAACTTCCGCAGCGGCGCGAGCGCCATAACGACCGGCATGATCGTGCAGTTCGAATTGGCAACAATTGCGCCTGTCGTCCAGCCGCGCCGCGCGCGCTGCACGTCGATCAAGCGGACGTGCTCGGCGTTGATTTCCGGCAGGAGCAGCGGCACATCCTCGACCATCCGGTTAACAGATGCATTGGTGCAGACGACGTGCCCCGCCGCCGCCAGTTCTCCCTCACGGGTTTCGGCGGCTTCCTTCGGCAGCGCCGAAAACACCAGCGGTGATGTCAATTCAGCATCTAGCGGCTTGACGGTCAGATTGACGACCGACGCAGGCGGCTCGCCGTCGAGCACCCAGCGGACTGCTTCACCGTACACCCGCCCCGCGCTGCGGTCGGAACCGATAACTTCGGCGACACGGAACCACGGGTGATTCTCGAGCAGTTGAACGAATCGCTGACCGACTGCCCCGGTCGCGCCAAGAACAGCAACGTCGAGTTTTTGCATGGCTATATCCCTACCGATTGGGTTTTCACTGCCGGGTATGAACCGAGCATTTTTACGAATGAAGCGCGTTGAAGCAGCCGTGCCAAGGCTTGCCGCACCGGCGCGTCTTGCCAGTGTCCCTCGAAGTCGAGGAAGAAAACAGGCTCCCACGGTCGATTGCGCCGGGGACGAGATTCGATTTTGGTCAGGTTTAGACCGCGCTCGGCAAATTCGCCGAGACATTCGTACAGCGCCGCCGGGCGGTTGCGCGTGGCGAAGACGAGCGACGTCTTGTTGAACTCGGCGCGCGGTGGATCGTCGTCCGCGAGGAGAAAGAAGCGCGTGTAATTGAACGACACATCCTCAATCTGGGTCGCCAGCAGATCAAGCCCGTACAACTTGGCGGCAAGCTCGCTTGCGATCGCGCCGGTTTCGCCGTCGCTCGCCTCGGCAGCGAGATCGTGCGCCGAGCCGGCGGTGTCGTACCACGGTATCGGCTCGACCCCGTGACGCTTGAGGAACTTCTCACACTGCGCCAGCGCCTGCGGGTGTGACCGGACGCGCTTCAGGTTTTCGAGCTTAACGCCCTGTGGAGCCATCAACGCGTGGTGAACATGTAGGATGACTTCCGCCTGAATTCGCAGGTCAGAGTCCATCAGCAGTTCATACGCCTGATTGACAGCCCCCGCAAGCGCATTTTCGACGGGCAGAATGCCATGCGTCACCTTACGTGCCTGAAGCGCTTCGAATAATTCGCCGAGCGTCGGGCATGGTTGAAGCAAGACCGTATCTCCGAAGTGCTGGCGAATCGCCTGCTCGGAGTACGCCCCATGAATGCCCTGAAAGGCGACACAGTCGGGCAAGATCGTTTCTCCTGAGAGGTATAAAGCGAAGCGCGGACAAGCGTAACATAACGTGGTTGCAGCGTCAAACAGCCGATTTGACGTACTATATCGATGATGATAAACTTTTTTATCATGATCATGAGTATTTTTCCGAGGGTCACCCGGTGATGCAAGAGACTCGGCGGTACATCCTCGATATTCTGAGGCGGCGCGGACAGGCAACCGTTGACGACATTGTCGACGAATTACAAAAACGCCGGGGGAGTATCACGGCGGTCACCGTGCGCCATCACCTGATGCGCTTGCAGGAAGCCGACCTGATCACCTCGCCGGAACTCCGCCGCCGCACCTCGCCGGGGCGACCGCAATACGTTTACGCTTTGACCGACAAGGCGAGAGAATACTTCCCGAATAACTACCAGCGCCTCGCGGAAGGATTGCTCACCGTGCTTCGGGAGCAGCTGCCCGTCGACGGCGTGAACGTCATTCTGGAAGGTGTTGCTGACCGCATGGCGAGTGAAGCCTTTATCCCCGACGCGCCGCTGCCGGATCGCCTTGACGTTGTCGTCGATTTCCTCAATGACAATGGTTACGAAGCGTCATGGGAACGCGCCGATGAAGGTTACATTTTGCACACGGCGAACTGTCCCTACCATCAACTTGCTGGAGAAAGCGACAGGGTCTTGTGCCGCATGGACATGCGGCTGGTCGCGGCGCTGATCGGGACTGTGCCGCGCAAGCTTCAGAGCGTCGCCGAAGGCGCGAACCGCTGCTCGTATTTGATCGCAGAGGTGACACCCGTCACCGAATTACCGTGATGGTGTTCTGTTTTATTGTCCGCGTTCTAGAATCGTGCTAGAATGAACGTGTCACTTGACGGATGGAGAGGAATAGTTCATGGCTGTTAATGAGCCGCTGACCCAGACATCGACCGAGGTTCAAATTCTCACTGTTACACCTGCCGCACAGCAGATCATCCGGTCGCTGCTGGAACAGCGCAGCATCCCCGGTTATGCGCTGCGTGTGTTCGTTTCCGGCGGCGGCTGCTCAGGCTTGCAGTACGGGATGGCGTTTGAGGAACAGCCGCGCGACTTCGACGCGGTCGTCGACGCCAGCGACGGCGTGCGCCTGATCATTGATCCGACCAGCCTGATGTATCTGGAAGGCAGCACCATCGACTACGTCGACAGCTTAATGGGCGGCGGTTTCCGCATCGAGAACCCGAACGCCGTGTCATCGTGCGGGTGCGGTCACTCGTTCAAGTCGAAAGACGGCGAGGACAGCGCCGAAGATGCCGGCGGCTGCGGCTGCGGCGGTGGTTGCAGCCACTAAACGCGCGTCGATGACCTTGCAGTGTGTCTCCGACCGCCGCGCCGAATGTAGCGCGGCGGTTTTTTTGTCCCCCTGCCCTGCTACGCCCTGAACGGCACGTCGACGACCATAAGCGCGATCTCGTCGTGCAGGGCGCGAATCTCCGCCTGTACGTGCTCGACAAGTCCGTCGAGCGGCACGATCGCGCCTTTGGCTTCCGTCCGCCGCTTGACTTCCGCCCCGCCCTGCTGAAGTGAGCGTGCGCCAATCGTGATCCGCAGCGGCAGCCCGATCAGGTCGGCGTCGTTGAACTTGACGCCGGGGCTTTCCTCGCGGTCGTCGTACAAAACCTCGACGTGGTGGGCGCGCAGATCGTTGTAAACTCTGTCGCCAATTTGTCTGCTGTCGGCATTGTCAGCGCCGAGCAGCACGAGATGCACCTGATACGGCGCGACGGTGATAGGCAGGCTCAAGCCCTTGTCGTCGTTGTAGTGCTCGGCGACGCACGCCAGCAGGCGTCCAATGCCGATGCCATATGACCCCATGATGATCGGTTTCGTTTCGCCGCTCTGGTCGAGGAACGTGCAGCCGAGCGCATCGCTGTAGCGCGTGCCGAGCTTGAAGATATTCCCAACTTCGACGCCGCGGACGGCGAGGAGTGTGCCCACGCCGTCCGGCGCGATGTCGCCCTCGCGGGCGGAAGCAATGTCGGTCACGATGTCAGCTTGATAATCCCTGCCATAGTTGGTGTTGATCAGGTGATAGCCGTCCTCGTTCGCGCCGGCGACCAGATTCGACGTTACGGGGATGCTGTCGTCGACGACGACGGTCGCCCCGCGGACGCCGATTGCCGAGCCATAGCCCGGCACAGCACCGGCTGCGCGTATCTCGGCTTCGGTCGCCTGCCGCATCGCCTTCGCCCTGAGCGTGTTGGCGAGCTTCGTCTCGTTGACTTCCATGTCGCCGCGAATAATGGCGATGACGAACTCTTCAACTTCCCGCTCGCCTTCGCTGACCGTCGCCACGACGAAAAATGCCTTCGCCGTCTTGCTCGTCGGCACGTCGAGGAATGTCGCCAGCGAGTCGATCGTCGTCGTGCCCGGCGTGGACACCTTTTCCATCGGCAGCAGCGTTTCGGCAGGTGCAGTCGGCTTGGTAAACGCCGCCACTTCGCGGTTCGCCGCGTAGCCGCTCGCATCGTCGATGAGCAGCGTATCCTCGCCAATCGGCGTCAAATACATAAACTCGTGCGCCAGCGTGCCACCCATCATGCCGGTATCCGAACTGACGGCGATCACCGGCAAGCCGCAGCGATGATAAATGTTGAAGTACGCCTGATAGTGCTTGCGATACTGCCGATCAAGCCCTTCCCAATCGGCATCGAGGCTGTAGCTGTCTTTCATCGTGAATTCGCGGACGCGGATCAGCCCGGCGCGCGAGCGTGGCTCGTCGCGGAATTTGGTCTGTATCTGGTAAATCAACTGAGGGAGCTGACGGTACGAGCGAATTTCGCGCCGGACCAGATCGGCGACAATTTCCTCGTGTGTCATTCCCAGCACCATGTCGCGGTCGGCGCGGTCTTTGAAACGCCCCATTTCCACGCCGATCTGATACCAGCGTCCCGACTCCTTCCAAATGTCCGCCGGATGCACCACCGGCATGGTGATTTCCTGCCCGCCGATCGCATCCATTTCCTCGCGGACGATCGCCTCGATCTTGCGCAGCGCCCGCTGTGCCAGCGGCAAATAGGCGAAAATCCCTGCTGCTACCTGCCGGATATAGCCGGCGCGGAGCAGTAGTTGATGGCTGCGGACATCGGCATCGGCGGGCGCTTGGCGCAGCGTTTGGCTGAAGAGTGTGGTCAGTCGCATGAAGTCGCTTCCTTGCAGAGGGACATGGCGGTGGGTGAAGTGCCGTTCAGCGCCGGATCGAACTGATGGCGAGTCCGAGCAGCCCGATTCCGCCGAGGATCAGGATCGGCGCGATCGGTGGCATTG
>JAEVZT010000491.1 GCA_023392115.1 Chloroflexota bacterium | reverse complement strand
TCGCTGCTTTCCTCGGCTTCACGGGTGTTGCCGGTACGGCAGCAGGCATCGCGCAAATCCTATTCGTGGTCTTCCTGATCCTGTTCGTCGTTTCGCTGATCTTCGGACGCCGGGCTAACCTGTAGCGGCGTGCAGCGGAGTAAACGTAACCAGTACCGCATCAGTTGATTGCAACTGAGCCAAAGACGACAGCTATCGCAAGATAACTGTCGTTTTTTGCTGCGTGTGCTGCCCGGCTCCTAGATGCGCGCGGGGAGAAAGTCGAGCAGGGTCGCCGCTTGTCCGCGTTCGACCTCGGCGCGGAAGGCGCGCAAGCCGTCGACGGCGGGCTGCACGTCGATCCCGTTGACCTTGCGCTGCATCAGGGCGTAAGCCTTCGCCTCACTCCCCGACAGTTGATCCTCAAGGAAAAGCGCGACAAGTCCGGCAGTGACAAGCTGCGCGCGCGTGTGAAGCCTGTCGTCATTGGCGAGGGGGCAGTCGAGCATCAACAGCCGCGCGAAGGCGTTCACGGCAGCGCCATAGACATGCGCCGGGTCTTCATCGAAGGGCCATGGCGGGTTGTCGCCCCATGCCACGCGCGGCGGAATGACACAAACAAGATCGGTGCCGCCCCGCAGCGCGAGTGTCGTATTGGTCGGGTAGGCGATGTTCGGCATGACGATCAGGCGCTGGCGCACGTCACCAAAGAACGGCTTGAAGAACGGTTTTAAGACAAGACCGTCGAAGACTCTGGCAATCTGCTCGCGGCTCTGTTCCCACGCACCTACCTCGGCGCGCCACCATGCCGCCAGCGCGGCGTCACGCTCGAACTGCATCAGGTGTTCGTCCCAGCGCGGCGGCAGCCATTCAGGCGCGGGATCGGTTTCAACCGGCGAGGACAGCGCGCGCGTGAAGATTGCCTCGAGCGGCACGCCCTGATCGAGCAGGCGTTGAAGCTGCATAGCGGCTTCGTGCGCCGCGTATGGCGCGAGCTGCTTCTGACAGGCGCGCGCGTGAGCATGCGTGCCGTGGGGTTTGCGCTGCTGCGCCTGCTGCGGGTGATCGGTCAGCGCCAGCAGCGACGCGAGCAGGCGAATGTTGTCGTTGATCTGCACGAGGACATCAGCATGAGTATTGGATGGAAGCGTCATAGTTATGGCTGCCGCGTTCAATAGCAATATAGCGAAGTGACCCTCATTGTACGCGCAAACTGCCGGGCAAAATGCAAAAGACGTGCGACGTTCGCAGCCGGTCGGTGTTGTAACCGTTGGGGTTCAGCCTGTTTTCTACGACACATCGATTAGCGAGCCGGTCTATGCGAGTTGCGATCTTCACCGAAACATTTCTGCCGAAGATTGACGGGATTGTCACGGTTGTCTGCCTGCTGCTCGACCACCTTGAGAAGCGCGGCGTTGACGCGGTCGTCGTCGCGCCAAAGATGGGCGTTGACCGTTACCGAAACACGCCGGTGATCGGCGTGCCCGGCGTGCGCTTCCCGATGTATCCCGAACTGCGCATCGGTCCGCCGACGCTCGACACGTATCATGAACTGAAGAAGTACCAGCCGGATATCGCCCACTTCATCCACCCGGTCTTGATCGGCATTCCGGGGATGTTGATGGCGAAGCGGCTCGACATCCCGACGTTGGCGTCGTTCCACCTCGACGTGGCGCGGATTGCCCATCATTACCATCTTGGTTTTCTCGAACCGGTAACCGACCTGATGACGCGCGTCGTCTTCAATGCGGCGGATTACGCCCTCGCGCCGTCGCGCCTGATCCAGCAGGACATGCTGCGGATCGGCGTCAAGAACGTCGGTTTGTGGAAACGTGGCGTTGACCCGTACCGCTTCGACCCGCGCTTCCGCAGCGCCGACATGCGCGACCGGCTTTCGGATGGGCATCCCGACGACACGCTGCTGATCTACGTCGGGCGCGTTTCGGCGGAGAAACAGATCGACCAGATTAAGCCAGTGCTTGAACGCGTCCCCGGCACGCGCCTCGCGATCGTCGGCGATGGTCCGGCGCGCGCCGATCTCGAACGGCACTTCGCCGGGCTGCCGGTCAAGTTCACGGGCTTCATGCAGGGCGAAGCGCTGTCGCAGGCGTATGCCAGCGCCGATATTTTCGTCTTCCCGTCGGCGCTTGAAACCTTCGGCTTGGTCGTCGTCGAGGCGATGGCTGCCGGGCTGCCGGTCGTCTCATCGCGCGTCGGCGGCGTCCGCGACGTGGTCGAGGAAGGCAAGACGGGCTATACCTTCGACGTCAACGACATCGACGGCATGGTCGACGGCGTGCGCCCGATCGCGGTCAGCCGCGAGCGGATTGAGTCGATGGGGCGGGCGGCACGCGCCTTCGCCGAAACGCAGACGTGGCCCGCGATGATGGACGAGGTGATCGACGTTTACCGCCAGTTGATCGACGCGCGGCGAGCGATTGTCGCTGCCTAGCCGTAAAACCTTTGCCCAAATCACTACCGCTTCATTGTAGGATCAGGCAGTTGATCGCCCGATGAAAGTGCTGATCCTATGGCGCGCATTCACCTCAAACCCATGCAACTTGTGCTGATCGCAATCGTCCTCGTCGTGATCGCCGTGGCGGCGTTCATGGCTTACCGCTACGCGATGACGATCGTCCATCCGGCGCGCATCCCGGTGACGGTGCTGCCGTCGAGCGTCGGCATTGACCAGTGGTACAACGCCCGATTCAGGACGAGCGACGACATCAATCTGTACGGCTGGTACGTCCCGCCACAGCCGATCGATCGCGGGAACGGCAAGATCGAAAAGGGTGTGACGGTCATACTCGTGCATGGGCTTGGCGCGAACCGCGTCAAACTGCTCGAACACGCCGCCGTGCTGGTCGATCACGGCTACGGCGTGCTGCTGTTCGACCTGCGCAATCACGGCGAGAGCGACGGTACGATCACGACGCTCGGCTACCT
>JAEVZT010000435.1 GCA_023392115.1 Chloroflexota bacterium | reverse complement strand
ACGCAGTGCAGTTCGCGCGAATCGAGATAGGCGACGACGAACGCCGCGTAATCGTAAACGCTCCACGCGGTCGGTGGCGGCGGGCTTTGACCAAAACCGGGCAGGTCGATCAGGTAGATCGCGTAGCCGAGCGGCGCGAGCCGTTCCGCCAGCGGCTGCATCAGGCTGATATCCGCGCCCCAGCCGTGCAGCATCAAGACGGGCGCGCCGTTGGGGTGGGCATAGCGCGCTTCGGCGACGCGCAAGCCGTTGACTTCGGTGAAGTTGATCGGCGCGGTCATTCCACCGTGATCTTTGCGTTACACGCTTGCAATTTGCCGAGGACGCCGGCGAACGTGTGCTCGATCGCCTGCGCGTTGTCGATCAGCGTTTCGCCTTCGGCGACGAGCGCCGCTGCCAGCATGCCCAGACCGGCGCGTACGTCGGGCGTGTCGAGGTAGACCGAGCGCAGCGGCGTCGGACCGACGACGATCGCGCGGTGCGGGTCGCACAGGACGATCTGCGCGCCCATCGCCTTGAGCTTGTCGACGAACAGCAGGCGGTTATTGAACAGCTTTTCATGAATGAGCGACGTGCCGCGCGCTTGAGTCGCCACGACTGTCGCCAGCGCGACGAGGTCGGACGGGAAACCGGGCCAAGGCGCGGTTTCGATTGACGAGTCGACGTCTTCCTCGCGGTTCGACACGTTGAGCACGTCGTGCTTCGGGACGAAGATCGCGTCGTCGTCCATGTCAAGCTGGATGCCGAGCCGCCAGAAGATTTTGGCGATGGCGCGCATGTTCGACTGCTGAATGCCGTCGATCTGAATGCGCCCGCCGGTCATGGCGGCGATCGCGGCGATGCTCGCCGCCTCGATGTGATCCGCGCCGATCGTCACGTCGGCGCCGCCAAGCCCGTCAACGCCGTAAATCCGCAGGACGTTCGAACCGATGCCGTCAATCTGCGCGCCCATCGCCGTCAGCAGGTGCGAGAGTTCCTGAATGTGCGGTTCACAGGCGGCGTTGTGGATGATCGTTTCCTTGCCGAGCCGCGTCGCCAGCATCAGGACAATCGCCGTCGCGGTGACGCTCGCCTGTGTCAGCACGATGTCCTTGCGTTCCCACGCCGTCGCCTTGATCTCGACAGCGCCGCTGCTGTTGACCACGTCAAGCCCGAGGTCGCGCAGGGCTTCGAGGTGCGTCCGAATGCGGTTGAGCGGGAAATCGACTTCAAGCCGGACGTGCTGGCGGCGAATCAGCAGCGGGGCGACGAACAGCAGCGCGCCGAGCGAGACGTCGGTATCCTCATGGCTGAGGATGCGGCGGGTGAGCTGTCCGCTCTGCACCGTGACCGTCGTGTCATCCGCCCACGTGAACGACGCGCCCATGCGCTCCGCCGCTTCGATCATCGCCCCCGTGCTCAGCGTGCGCGGCATGTTGCGCATGGTCACGGGCGCATCGGTCAGCAGTGCCGCCGCTATCAGCGCGAGCGCGGCGTTGGCATTGCCTGAAGGGCGGTAGACGCCGTTGAGCGGCTGGCGTCCTTCGACGCGAATCAGCATAAACATTCCCTCGCGGTGAGCCAGAGTAGGGGCTGCCTGCAAACTTCAAACCTCACCCCGCACAACCTGCGGTCGTGCTGCCTCTCTCCCTAAGCGAAGCGATGAGAGGGGCGTTGAGCGAAGCGAAACGGGGTGAGGTTTCTTGGACGGTTTGCAGACGCGCTCTGCCGCCGATTATACCATCACCGCGCCAGCGCCAGCGCGATCTGTGCTGCGGTGCGGGCGTTGTTGACGAGGAGCGACGTATTCGCCCCGCGCGACCTGCCTTCGGTCAGCTCGGCGACGCGTCCGAGAACGTATGGCGTGACCGCTTTGCCATGCACGCCGTCGACTTCGGCTTCTGCCGTCGCCTGCTCGATGGCGCGTTCGGCGTCTTCGCCCGGCATTTCGTCGGCTGCCGGGACAGGCACGGTGATCAGGATGCCGTGCTGCGCGCCGAGCGTTTCCGCAGCGCGAATGACTTGCGCCGCCCGTTCCGGCGTCTCGACGCAGGCGTCGATTGGCAAGCCGCTGCTGCGTGTGTAGAAGGCGGGAAGGGTATCCGTCCCCAAGCCGATGATCGGCACGCCCTGCGTTTCGAGGACTTCGAGCGTCAGCGGCAGGTCGAGGATCGACTTCGCGCCGGAACAGACAACGGCGACCGGCGTCCGTCCCAATTCGATCAAGTCGGCGGACACGTCGAACGGATGCCCGCGATGGACGCCGCCAATCCCGCCGGTGGCGAATACCTTGATTCCCGCCATATGGGCGACGATCATTGTCCCGGCGACGGTTGTCGCGCCGTCTTCGCCCAAGCCGACGGCGATCGGCAGGTCGCGGCGACTGCACTTGCGCACGTCTTTGCGCTGCGCCAGATATTCGATCTGGTCGCCGCTCAAGCCGACGCTGATCCGCCCCTTGAGGATGGCGATCGTCGCCGGGACTGCGCCCTGCTCGCGGATGGCAGCTTCCATCGCCAGCGCCGTTTCAAGATTCGCCGGATAGGGCAGCCCGTGCGTGATCAGCGTCGATTCGAGGGCGACGACCGCGCCGCCGTCATTCAGCGCCGCTTCGACTTCCGGCGTGAACGTGAGAAATTCCTTCATTACCGTTTGCCTCTTGGAACGCGTGCGGCACGCGCCGCCGCACTTTTCAATAACACACGCTATTCTAGCGGACAAATATCCTCAAGCCTATTGCCTGAAGGCGATGGACAGGCTATAATGTGCTTCGTTACAAACCTTGTTCCCACCTACTCACAGGTTTGGTATGGCATATGACCCGCAGCGCGTAAACCCTGTTGAAGAACACCGCAGTCAATCCCGCCGCATGATCTTTTTGCCGTTCATCGTCGGGGTTGTGGCGGTGCTCGTGCTGACGATCGGGGCGGGGCTGCTTGGTCGTCTCGAAACAGCGTTCATTTCCAACTTCATGTTGATCATATTCGTCCTCTGCCCGGTCGCGCTCTGCCTGCTGCCGATCTACATTTTGATGGCGGTCATGGTCGTCGGCATGAACCGCGCCCATGGCGGGCTGATGAAAGCGCTTCAGCGACTGCTGAATCTGTCAGAAACCGCCCGCGATCGGACATATAGTGTTACAGACCGTGCAGCGCGGGCATCGATCAACCTCAACGCCCGGTTAGCGCCTTTAGACATCGTGTACAACGCCTTTGAAGGCAAACAACAAGAAGGTGATCATGACAAACCTAATCCCGAGAGATAGCACCGCTCCCAACGCATGGAAGTCGCAGGCGTACATCATCGGCGCGGCAGCCGGGCTGCTGTTCGGTCTGGTATCGGCATACATGTACACCCGCGCCGCGAGCGACTACGGACGTTCACCTGATGGTCCGAACCGCGTCCAGACAGGCGAAGTCCTCGGTCTGGCGCTGGCGGCGCTGGCGATCGTGCGCCAAGTTGCCGAAATGGGCAGAGGTCCAGAGCCAAAGAAGGGGAGAAGAAAATAGGGGACTATGTGCGGTCGATTCGTCTTAATCGCTGATCCGAACGTGATCCAGCAGGAATTCAACCTGACGAGCGTCCCGGATGTCGCGCCGCGCTACAACATCGCGCCGACGCAGACACTTCCGGTCATCACCAACGACAACCCGCGCGAACTGTCGTTCCTGCGCTGGGGGCTTGTGCCATCGTGGGCGAAGGATGACACCGGCGGCGCAAAGATGATCAACGCGCGCGCGGAAACGGTCGCGGAATAACCGGCGTTCCGATCTGCCTTCCGCCGCCGCCGCTGCCTCGTGC
>JAEVZT010000427.1 GCA_023392115.1 Chloroflexota bacterium | reverse complement strand
ACGAGGAACGGATCGACCATCGGGACGGTTTTCATGTACTCGTCGACCTGCGCGATCAGCGCCGGGCTCAGGTAATCGCTCGACTGGTAGGTGCGGTCGCGCAGCGGATTCCCGACCGCGCGCGCGTAATCGAGATATTCGGTGTAGAACGCTGCGACGACTGCATCGGGGGGAGCGGGTTGGGCATTGACAGCCGATACGGGGATCAGCATGGCGACGGCGACGAACAAGAGGATTTTGATGATCATAGTGCTGCATTCCTGCCTAAACTACTGTGGATCGTAGCACAAGTCGTCGCCAAAACGCCGCGTTTTCGCCTGACGCACATCACCAACCGCGATGTCGATCATCACCAAACTAACCGAAAGGCTAGGTATTGGAAACTGATGAGAACCGAACAGACAGCTTGTGGTTCTCTTACGCTTGTCATACAATGGACATTGGTAAGGTGAGCTGTTATTTACATCAGTCGTGCTATCCATAGAGTAGGACACAACCATATGGCACATGACATTAGCCGGGTGAAAGACGAGCTGCGCGACCAGCAGTACATCGCAACGGACGAGATAGCAACGGTCATGTTCCTAGCTGAGAAACTGGGCAAGCCCGTCCTCGCCGAAGGACCGGCGGGCGTTGGCAAAACCGAACTTGCGAAAGCGTGGTCGAAGATCAGCGGGCGACCGTTGATCCGCTTGCAGTGTTACGAGGGATTAGACGAGAGCAAAGCGCTCTATGAGTGGGAATATGCCAAGCAGATGCTCTACACGCAGCTGCTGCGCGACAAGCTGAGCCAGCTTCTGTCGGATGCCGAAACGCTGACCGCCGCCGCCGACCGGTTGGCGAACGAGGAAGATGTGTTCTTCTCGGATCGCTTCCTGCTGGCGCGTCCGCTGCTCAAGGCGATCACGTCGGACGAGCCGGTCGTGCTGCTGATTGACGAGATCGACCGCGCCGACGCTGAGTTTGAAGCCTTCCTGCTCGAAGTCCTGAGCGACTTTCAGGTATCAATTCCTGAACTGGGCACGATTCAGGCAGTTCATCAACCGGTCGTGCTGCTGACGAGCAACAACACGCGCGACCTGTCGGAAGCGCTCAAGCGGCGCTGCCTGTACCTGTTCATCGACTACCCCGACGGCGAAACGGAGATGAACATCGTCCGCATGCGCGTGCCGGAAATGAGCCAGCGTCTGGCGCAGCAGGCGGTCGAAGTCGTGCAGGGCTTGCGCTCGATGGACTTGAAGAAGAACCCGAGTGTGTCGGAAACCATCGACTGGGCGCGCGCGCTCGTCATGCTGAATGCCGACCAGCTCGACAAAGAGACTCTCGAAAACACGCTGACCGTGCTCCTCAAGCATGAGAGCGACGTCCAAAAAGCCAAGCGGGCGCTGTTGAGCAAGTCGCACCCGCTGGAGCGCGACCCACGCGACCCGCGCCAGCGCGGCGGACGCCGCTGGAGCGAGTGGAGCAACTAAACGCCGCTGCGGGATCGGCGGTGGATGCGCTAGAATCGGCGGGGCGTACATGATGTGCGCCCCGTTCGCGTTTTCCTGCCCATGAAAGGACGGCGTTTGATCGCTTCGGCGCGACGCCTGCTCGGCTCCAAGTTCATTCAAGACACGCTTGCGCTTCAGGCGGGCAAGATCGGCATGGTGGCGTTGAGCTTCATCTCGTCGCTGCTGGTCTGGCGCTTGATGGGTCCGACGGCGTTCGGCGTTTTCGCGCTGGCGCAGACGTTCCTCAACCTGTGGCGCTCGCTTGACTTAACCGGCATTGGCACGAGCACAAACACCCGCCTTGCGATCGCGGTCGGCGCTGAAGACGAGGGCGAAGTCCTCAACCTGATGGCGTTTTACGTACAGGTGGCGCTGTCGTTCACAGTCGGGCTGACGGCGCTGATCGTCCTGCTCGGTCCGCCGATCGCCGGGCTGCTGTACGAGGGCGACACGCGCGTCGGCGAGCTGGCGGCGCTGTTGGCGCTTGGCATGGTCGCCGATGAGTTCTATCTGCTGGTGCTGACGGCGCTCCAGTCGCGGCGCATGATGCGCGCGCTGGCGCTGATGCAGAACGCCAACCAGTTCGTCCTGACGACGTGCAGCATCGCCGCCGTGCTGATTTCCCCGACGCCCGAATCGCTGGTTCTCGGGCGGCTGGTCTACTCGTACTCGACGCTCGTGCTGGCGATCATGGTCTACCGTAGGCTGCGGACGCAGGGCAGCGTCGATTTTCCGCCGCTGCGCGCCGTGTTCGCACGCGCGCGGACGCTCTCGCCGCGCCCGTACTGGCGTTTCGGCGTTGCCAATGCCGTCGACAAGAACATCTCGAACCTGTTCACGCAGATTCCGGTGCAGATCGTCGGCGCGGTGAGCGGCGCGAGCGCGGCGGGCTACCTGCGGCTGGCGCTCGACGGCATCGCGCAGGCGAGCATCCTATCGTCGGCGGTCTTCGACAATATGCAGGTGGTCGTCCCGCAGGCGGTCGGGCGCGGCGACCTCGCCGGGCTGCGCCGGAACTTCACGCGCGTGCTGCTGGTCGTGCTCGTCGGGGCGATCGGCTTTTTCAGCCTGCTCGCGCTGGCGTCGCCGCTTGCCGTCCCGCCGCTGCTCGGCGGCGAATGGACGCCTGCCATCCCCGCGTTGATCATCCTCTGCCTGTACGGCGCGATCACCAGCGTGGGCGGCTTGTTCGCGCCGATTTACCGCGCCTTCAACCTGATGCGGCAGGCGATCGGCGTCAAGCTCATCTCCATAGTGCTCGTGCTGCCGATCGGCGTGCTGCTGACGGCGCGGCTGGTCGAACGCGACCGCATGCTGGTCGACAGTCTGTTCGGCGCGGCGCGGCTGATCCCCGTCGAGTACGGCGGCGCGACTGCCGGCTCAATCGGCGGCGCGCTGACGATCGTCGCCCTGTACGCGCTGTCGGTGACGCTGACGGCGGTCGTAACGCTGCGAAAACTCCGTGTAGACAGCTAACATCCGCCGAGTGTAAACGGCGGGCAGGCGAAACAAAAAGGGGACGCGCAGCCGCGCGTCCCCTTAATGCATATCCTGATGTGTGGTTTAGTCCGCCGGCAGGCGCGGGATGGTGACTTCAGGCAGCTCGCCTTCGAGCGATTCGAGGAAGGCGATGATGAAATTCGCTTCTTCGTCGGTCAGTTCACGGCTCAGTTGGACGCTTGCCATCGTCCGAACCGCTTCGTCAAGCGTTTCCGCGCTGCCGTCGTGGAAGTACGGCGCGGTCAGCGAGATATTGCGCAGCGTCGCCACGCGGAACATATGATCGTCAGCCGGGTCGCCGGTGACACTCATGCGACCGGTATCCTCACCATGATTGAAGCGCATCAGCGTGCCGACCGAAAGCATCGCGCCGTTGTGACAGGCGACGCAGCCGATCTGGGCGAAGATTTCCATGCCGCGCTTGGCGTCATCCGTCAGGGCGGTTTCGTCGCCGCGCAGGTAGCGATCCAGCCCGTCGTCGGGCGTGAGCAGCGTGCGCTCGAACGAGGCGATCGCCTTGGCGATGTTCTCAAACGTGATCGGGTTTTCTTCGCCGGGGAAGGCGGCTTCGAAGTACGGCAGGTAGCCTTCAATGCTGGCGATCCGCTCGACAGCCATATCCGCCGGCATCGCCATTTCAACGCCCGCCTGACTCGGACCCTGAGCCTGTTCTTCCAAGCCCGTCGCGCGCCCATCCCAGAACTGCTGGTTGAAGAACGCGGCGTTGAGGACGGTCGGCGCGTTGCGCCCGCCGGTCAGGAATTCGTGACCGAGCGACGTCGGCAGGCGATCGGTGCCGCCGAGGCTGAGATTGTGGCAGGTGTGGCACGAGATGACGCCGCTGATCGACAGGCGCGGTTCGAAGTACAGCAGACGACCCAACTCGACTTTTTCGGGGGTCATCGGGTTGTCTTCGGGCGCAGGCGCTTCGTCAGGCAGGGTCGCGAACAACCCCTGCACAACC
>JAEVZT010000423.1 GCA_023392115.1 Chloroflexota bacterium | reverse complement strand
CCTGTCCCGCAGGACGTCGTCGACTCCGCCGACGCCGAATACCTGCTGCTGGCGAACATCTATGAGCGCGTCGTGCCGTCGGTCGTCAACATCGACGTGACGGTCAGCCCGGCACAACTCGCGGCGGGCGACAGCGCCAGCGGATCGGGCATGGTCTACGACGATCAGGGGCATATCATCACCAACGCGCACGTCGTCGCCGGCGCGGAGGCGATCCTCGTCACCTTCCACGACGGATCGGTCGCCGAGGCGGAAGTCGTCGGCGCGGACTCGTACAGCGACATCGCCGTCATTCGAGTCGACGTTGACCGTTCGCGCCTCGCGCCGGTCGTCTTCGGCGAGTCGAGCCGGCTGCGCGTCGGACAGCGCGCGATCGCCATTGGCAACCCGTTCGGGCTGACCAGCTCAATGACCGTCGGCATCGTCAGCGCGCTCGGTCGCCAGCTGCCTTCTGCCGACCTGATCAACAATACGATCGGCGGCTTCAACAACCCGTCGATCATTCAGGTCGACGCCGACATCAACCCCGGCAACAGCGGCGGACCGTTGCTCAACTCCAATGGGCAGGTGATCGGCGTCAACACGGCGATCCGCACCGAGTCGGGTATTTTCGAGGGCGTCGGCTTCGCCGTGCCGTCGGCGACCGTCCTGCGCGTCGTGCCCGAACTGATTCAGGACGGCAGTGTTGAATACGCGTGGCTTGGCATTTCGAGCGAATCGGTTGAAAACGGCTTTGGCGTGACCGGGCTGGCGGATGTGCTCGACCTGCCGGTCGACGCGGGCGTGCTGATCGCCAGCGTGACGCCGAACTCGCCCGCCGGACGCGCCGGTCTGCGCGGCGGGATGCGCTCGGTACTGGTGCGCGACAGGTCGATCTGCGCCGGCGGCGATATTATCGTCGCCATCAACGGCGAGTACATTCGGACAATGGACGAGATGGTGGCGTATCTGGTCGCCAACGTCAAACCCGGCGACACGATCAATCTGCTCGTCGTGCGCGGGTCGGAAACGTTCGAAGTCCCGGTCGAGCTGACTGCCCGCCCAGCTTCAAGCGACGAGGCAATCCCGCCGGGTTGCGGAGGGTAAGACTTCGCTCCGCACCCGGTGGCTCAAAGCCACCGGCAAACAAAAACAGTAAGCCGGCTCAAAGCCGGCTGTTCAGCCCCGTTCACGGGGCTTTTTTCTCTTGCCCGACGCTTTGAGCGTCGGGAGACTGGGCTAGAACCGCATCACCAGCATGATTCCGGCGTAGCCAAGCCCGACGAGCACCGTCAGCCGGAACAACCATTCCGAGCGCGGTTGGTGCTCGTGGCGGATCAAGCGGTGGAGCAGGATCGGCAGGCAGATAACGCCGAACGGTACGAGGATCGCCGGGATGACGCCGGCGAGGAAGCTGGCGACGAACAGCGCCATCAGCGCCAGCGTCGCCGCCTTGAGCAGGATCGTCGTCGTGCGCCGCCCGAAGGTCGTCGTGAAGTTGCTTTCGGTGCGGCGGTCGAGTTCCCAGTCGCGCGCCTGCTGTTCAAGCTGCGACGCCAGCGAAGCGATGAAGAAGCCCGCCAGCAGCACTACGTCGGCTTTCGTCCACTCGACGCCGAGCAGCGCCAGCGGGATGAAATACGGGAACGTCTGCACGAACAGCGCGTGCGTCAGCAAGTCCAGCCCCGGACGGCGCTTGAGGCGCAGCGGCGGCGCGGAATATGCCCACAAGATGCCGAAGGCGAGAATAAACACGGCGATCCCCGGCGCGCCGAACGACAGGAAGATCGCCAGCAAACCGAGCATGATCGCTGTGAAAGCGACTTGCGCGGCACGGCGCGACATTGGGACGGCGCTGAAGTAGTTGCGCGCGCCCTTTTTCGCGTCCTGCGCGTCAAATGGGGCATCGAAATAATCGTTGAAGGCGAAGCCGAGCCAGTAGCCGACGGTAACGGCTGCAACAAGCGCCAGCCCGTGAACGTCAAGCCGCCCGTGCAGGATCAGGCAGATCGTGCCGATGATGAAGGTCGTCCCCCACGCGTCGATGTGCGCGGTGAACAGCTTGGGCAGGTGTCGAAGTCGTGTCATCGCAAGCAGGGGTTAAAAAGCCGCAAAAGTGCGCTCACCTTTGCGGCTTGTCGATTCGCAAGCGCTAAACTTAGGCGCGTCCGAGGTAAGAGCCGTCGCGCGTGTCAACCTTGATCTTGTCGCCAATGTTGACAAAGATCGGCACCTCAACCGACAGGTCGGTTTCCGTCTTGACCTTCTTCTGGACGCTGCCCGCCGTGTCGCCGACGACGGCGGCTTCCGCGTCAACCACCTCGAAAATCACGGTGGTCGGCAGCACGTAGTCGATCGGGTTTCCCTCGTAGACCTTCAGCTCGATCTGCATGCCGTCCTTGAGGAAGTAGGCGTCGCTGTCAAACAGGCTGACGTTGACCTCGTACTGGTCGTAAGTCTGAATGTTCATAAAGTGCAGGGTGTCGTCGTCGCGGTAAAGAAGCTCGACCTGCTCCGATTCGACGTAGATGTTGTCAAGCCGGTCTTCGATCGGGAAGACGCGCTGGGTCGTCGTGCCCTGACGAATGTCGAGCAGCGTGGTACGCATCGACGCCGTACCGCGCCCCGGCTTGTTGTAAGCGGTATTCATGACGCGATAAAGCGTCCCGTCAATGCGAAGGGTCGTTCCCTTTTTCAGATCACCCGCAGAGATCATATGTTCCCTTGAAAAACTGTCAACTTGAAATGTCGTCCTTGATTGTATCAGAAGCAGCACTCCATTTCTATGTGAAATTTTGAATTTTCAACGATTATTGTCGACTCTCCGCCATACCTCGACTTCGGCATCGCCGACGCGGACGACGTAGCGGTACGCGCCCCAGTCGACCCACGACGCGCCAAAATGATCCAGCCGCGCGCGGATGACGGTGTTGCACTCGTCGATCAGGGCTTCGGCGCGGGCGTTCAGGGCGGCAAACTTCGGCTCGATCAGGCACTTGTAACGCCCGAGCGAGTCGAGCGGAAAATTGAGCGTCGACGCGCCGATTACGGTCGCCGGCACGTTCAGCGAATAGTGCAGCGTCCGCTCGATCACGCGGCGGGCGTCGGTGAGCGTAAAAACGGGCAGCGCCTGACGGTAGAGCGCCGAATCGTCAATCCACTGGCAGCGCACGCCGTACCCGAGTTCGCGGATCGCGCGGTCGATCTCAAGGTCGTCTTCCCAGACGATCGGCTCGATCGTATCCATCAGATCGCCGCACATGCGGAACGGAATCATGCCCATTTTGCCCCAGATCTGCTGCACCTCGTCGGCGGCGATCTTGAGCGGGAAGCGCAGATCGCGCCCGAACGCCGTGTTGATCAGGTCGATCATGTCCTGTGGAATGTCCGCGCCGGGAACTGACGAGTGTTGGAAGTAGGTGTACGGGCTGACGGCGGCGGGCAGCCCCCGACGGGCATGGGCGCGGCTGAAGTCGACAAGCCGGTCAAGCAGCCCGCGCCCCCAGACAGCATCGTGCGCCGGCATGATCAGGTAGCCGTCCGCGTCGACGTGCCTTGCGACGTGGAGCGCCGTCAGGATGCGGCACCAGCGGTCAGTCTGCGCCCGCCGTTCCCACGTCCCTTCCCAGCCGAGCTGTTCCGGCGTCGGCGCGGTCTTGCCGGTGTACGGCGCGGGGTTGGCGACGGTGGCGACTGAAAGCAAATTCGGGTAATCCGCCGCGACCGGCGCAAGGGCATCGGCGGTGCGCTCGCCGTCGCAGATAAACAGGACGGCATCCCCTTCGCCGAGCGCCGCCATCCGCGATCGCAGCGTCCACTCGAACACCCGCCAGCGTCGGGGATCGTCAGGCGGCGGCTGGTACATGAACTCAGCGCTGATGAAGCGCCGATCTGCCAGCAGCGCCGCAAGCCTATCCGTCGACTCGATCACGTCCACGACCGGATCACTCCGGCGGTAGGACGAACTGGCAGAATTCATCGGCGGCTCGGCAGCGGGCGATGACCTCGCCATTCCGTTCGACGGCGAAGTCTTCGGTCGCCCAGAAGAACGTCGACGCGTTGCGGAAGGTGGCGGTGCGGAAGGCGCACTGCTGCGGCACGTCGATCCGTCGCGTTCCCGTCGAGACGATCAGACAGTCGCCGTTGAGCATCCGGTTGAGCGACCCGCGCAGGTCGTAATCGTCAAGGTCGCCGATGCTCAACGTCAGCGACTCGCCGACCAAGCGCAGCGGGCGCGCGTTGGCGACGGCAGACGAGAAATTCGCCAGAATCAGCGAGCGGTCGTCATAGTAGATCGACAGCCGGATCACCGGCGGCGGAGTCGGCGTCGGCGTCGCTGCCGGCGTTGGCGTCGCCACAATACCGCCGCCTGCCAATGCCCACGCGTCGGCGTAATCCAGCAGCGGAATATCCGGTTCAAGCAGGCTGACGGCGCTCATCACTTCGGTGTTGGCGGCATCGTGGTAGAGGATGAACAATCGGTCGCCGGCATCGTCGGGCAGCGGAACCTGTGCCTGCCATGCCTGCCAGCCGCCGAGCGGTCTGCCGTCGCCGTCGAACAGGCGAAATTCGGTCGCGTTCCTGAGCCACTCCCCGATCCCCGGCGAGCCGGTTTCGTTCGTCAGGTAGAGGGTTTCGGCGCGCGGGTCGGCGGTCGCGGTGAGCACGTTCGGGCGCGATCCAAACACCACGACGAAAATGTAACGGTTGTCTCTGACGTGAACCGCCGCCACGCCGATTTCGCGGTAGCGCGGGTTCATGACCGTCGGGCGGTGGTTAGGCGACGTTTCCCAGAACGAAATCGCGTTCTCGCGCGTCCCCTTGTAGACAATCTCGCCGACGGTGATGAACTCCGGGCGTCCGTAGGTGTCCCAATCATAGGCGCGGAAGGTGGCGCGTGTGCGGATGTTCTCGCCGCGCCGCCCCGCGTGCGGATCGACGGGCCATGCGCGCATCGACGCGAGGTAGCGCGCCTGATCGAGTGCCATCTGTTCGAGCGTGGCGTTGTATGCCACCGGCGCGCGATCCTGCCCCATGCGCAGCGCGTTGAGCGAGGCGTGAATCCAGCGCGCTTGGCTGGCGACCTGCGAATAAGCGGGTTCGACCTGCGCGACGAGCACGATCGGCAGCATGAGCAGCAGCAAGATGAGGAACATCGGGCGGCGCATCATTAGCCCTTTGGAAGAATGTCGTTTCGTCTATTATGCGCCGATTTTGATTTCTCCGATCACAGCGTAGGGCTGTCCGTCGACGGCGATCGGCTGCTGGTCGCCGTACCAGTAGATCGACACGGCGATCCGGTACGTGCCACCGGGCAGATCGGGCGGAATGGCGAGTGGGTGGCGGTCGAAGACGAGCGCGCCGGGCGTCCAACTTGTCGTCGGCTCGAAACCGGGCGCGGCGTCGTGCTGGGCGCGGACGGTGTTATCGCCGTCGAGCAGGTAAATGCCGACCGAGTAGTCGAGCGCGGACGTTTCGAGCGCCGACCACCATAGGTCAACCGGAAGCGACCTGCCAGCCTCGATTTCAGTCTCGAACAATGCGTCGCGCAGGACGAACTGAGCGCCGAAAGTGGCGATTTCGCCCGCCTCGTCGACGCGTTCGAACAGGGCGACGGTCGCCGTTGTGTCGTCGAAGCGCGTCCCGTACTCCCTGCCGAGATCGACCTCCGTCTGAAGTGCCTGCCGGAAGCCGTCATAGCCGGACGACAGCAGCTCGAGCGTCACCGGCGGCTGAAGCCATTGGACGATCCACACGCGGTGGTAATCGCCGAGCACGGTCTCGGCGCTGAACAGCGGATCGGAGTTCGGCAGCCGGTAATCGGGCTTGCGCCACGTCAGGAACACGTCGGACTCGATGCCGAGGCGGCGCAGTTCATATTGAAGCGTGTAGTTGTCCCAATCGGCTTCGAGTACGACCAGATCGCCGGGGACGTAACCGGCGGCGATCTGGCGCGCGGCTGCGTCGAGGTACACGCGCGGCTGAGGCGTTTCATACGTGGCGAGGATGGCGACGACTGCCGCGCCGACCAGCACGCGCCGCACCGTGACCGGCTCAATCTTCGTCAGCCCGAAGC
>JAEVZT010000403.1 GCA_023392115.1 Chloroflexota bacterium | reverse complement strand
GCCGTATCTCGCCGGCAATGTCGGCAGCGGGTCGCCACAAGAACTTTGCGACTGGGTAGAGTACTGCAACACAGCGCTGCGGACGACGCTCGGCGATGAACGTGTCGCCAACGGCGCGCGCGAACCGTTCGGCGTGACCCTGTGGGGTGTCGGCAATGAGAACTGGGGATGCGGTGGCAACTACGACGCCGAGACGTATGCGCGCGAGTACCGGCGCTATGCCACCATGCTCCGCCATGTCGACACGACGATCGAGCTGGTGGCTTGTGGTCAGGAAGACGAGTGGAACCAGCAGTTTCTGGAGACGAACCGGCACCATCTGAAGCTGGTCGATCATCTGTCGATCCACCGCTACTGGCTGCAAAGCGGCACCGAATTGGACTTCACCGAAGCACAGTATTACGCGCTGCTGGCGGAAGCACACGCGACAGAAGACTTTGTCAGCCGCACCGCCGACATGGTGCGGGAAGCGCTCGGTGACTCTGACCACCGGATCGGCATCGCGCTTGACGAGTGGGGGGTGTGGCATCCTGAAGCACGTCCTTGGGGACCGAACTGCGACCTGCACCGCCAGCCGATCACCTATGAGCAGGCGGGCACGCTGCGCGACGCGATCGCGGTCGGGGTGGCGCTCGAAGGGTTCCACCATCAATGCAACGTGCTGTCGCTGGCGAACCTCGCGCAGATTGTCAACGTTCTGCACGCGCCGGTCATGACCGCCGGCGCGGCGATGTGGGTCACGCCGACGTACTACGCGCTGCAGCTTCATACGCCGCACATCGGCGCTGTCGCGCTGCCGGTCGACGTCGCGCACGGCGTATCGCTGCCCGGGAATGAGGCGATCAGCGCGGTTACGGCGACCGCGTCGTCGACGGAAGGCAGGACGGCGGTGACGCTCACGAATCGACACTTCAACCAAGCCGCCGCGGTGACGCTCGTCGTGCCTTCCGGCGGACAGGTCAACGGCGGACAGCTTCTCAGCGCCGATTCGCCGCGCGCGGTCAACGACGAGCAAGCGCCTGATCGGGTGAAACTCGTCCCCCTCGCGGTCGAAGCCGATGGCGCGGGACAGTGGCGGATCGAGCTTCCGCCGCACTCGATCGCCACCGTCCAGTTTGCTTAAAGGAACCTGATGCGCGTACAACGTGGATCAAGCGTTGGATCGCGCTATGATTTGGTCGCTCGCCTGACGTAAACGATTGGATCGAGACATGCACGCATTTGAAACGCTCGAAGTCTGGTTTCTCACCGGCAGCCAGCACTTGTACGGACCGGAAACGCTGGAACAGGTCGCGCAGCACGCGCAGGCGATGGTGAACGCGCTGGACGACGCGGCGCTGGCGACGAAGGTTGTCTACAAGCCGGTGCTGACGACGCCCGAAGAAATCCTGTCCGTGTGTCAGGCGGCGAACGTCGACGCGAACTGTGTCGGCGTGATTACGTGGATGCACACGTTTTCGCCGGCGCGCAACTGGATCGCCGGGTTGAACGCGCTGCAAAAGCCGATGCTGCACCTGCACACGCAGTACAACCGTGACATTCCATGGTCAGAGATCGACATGGATTTCATGAATCTCAACCAAGCGGCGCACGGCGATCGCGAGTTCGGTTTCATGGTCAGCCGCATGCGCCGCAACCGGAAAGTCGTCGTCGGGCATTGGAGCGAAGTCGACGTTCAGCAGCAGATCGATACGTGGATGCGCGCCGCGTGCGCGTGGCACGATGCGCAGAACGCTCGCCTCGTGCGCTTTGGCGACAACATGCGCTCGGTCGCCGTGACCGAAGGCGACAAGGTTGAAGCGCAAATGCGACTTGGCTATCAGGTGTACGGCTACGGCGTTGGCGATCTGGCTGAAGTGGTGCGCGCTGTGACGGACAGCGAGATCTCCGCGCTGATCGGAGTCTACGAGGCGACCTACAGCATTGCCGACGATTTGCGCGTTGGCGGGGCGCGGCATGAGTCGGTGCGCGAAGCCGCCCGCATCGAGATCGGGCTGCGTCGATTTCTGGAGAACGGGCGCTTCACCGCGTTTACGACCACGTTCGAGGATTTGCACGGGCTGGTGCAGCTTCCGGGATTGGCGGTGCAGCGCTTGATGGCGGACGGCTATGGATTCGCGGGCGAAGGCGACTGGAAGACGGCGGCGCTGGTGCGCGCGATGAAGGTGATGAGCCGCGGCTTGGACGGCGGCACATCATTCATGGAAGATTACACCTACCACCTGCACCCCGACGGCATGCAGGTTCTAGGAGCGCACATGCTCGAAATCTGCCCGTCGATTGCCGGCGAGCAGGCGCGGCTGGAAGTGCATCCGCTGGGTATCGGCGGCAAAGCCGATCCGGCGCGGCTGGTTTTCAACGCGCGCGTGGGGCAGGGGCTCAACGCCGCGCTGATGGACATGGGCAATCGCTTCCGGTTGCTGGTGAACCTCGTCGACGGGGTCGCGCCCGCCGAACCGCTGCCGCGACTACCGGTCGCGCGCGCGCTGTGGGTGCCGCAGCCCGATCTGAAGACCGCGGCGACAGCGTGGATCTACGCGGGTGGCGCGCATCACACCGGCTATAGTCAGGCGCTGACGAGCGACCATCTCTACGATTTCGCGGAAATCGCGGGGATCGAATACCTGCAAATCGATGCGGAGACGCGGCTGCGCGCCTTCAAGGATCAACTGCGCTGGAACGAGATGTACTACCTGCTGAAATAGCGGGGGTCACTATCAAGTTGTTCAATTTCAGAAATTTGCCGTCTGCCGCGTTCGCTACTTCACCGAAATGAATTTCCAGACCACGGCGAAAGCGAGCAGATTTAACCCGGCAGCAACCAGACAGTTGGCGAAAAGACCGGAGGCATACAGCGCCGGGGCAACCGGCGTGAACAGCGCGCGCCCTAAAGTGATGGCAGTCACCAGCACCGTCAGATACATGGCGCGTGACTGCGGGCTGAGTTCCGACGCCAGCGGGATGCTGGCGACTACGCTGAGTTCAAACGTGAGGTAGAAGAAGAAAAGTCCTGCCAGCGCGGCAGCGAGGCTGATATCCGTCAACGGCAGGATCAGGCAGGCGAGGATGTTGCCACCGACGCCGTACAAGACCAACCGGCGCTTGCCAACACGATCGGAGAGAAGGGCGACAATGCTCTCGCCTTTGAGTTCCGCGACTCCAATCACTGCCGCCGCGACTGCCAGCACCGCAAGTTGAATCCCGAACGAGGCTTCTATCCATGTGCCGAACACCACGCTCACCAGTTGATTGGCGGCACTGATCGTGAAGCCCAAGCACAGTCCGGCAAGCGCCATCGGACTCTGGACGGCAGCACGCAGCGCGCTGAGGAAGGCGACATGGTGGACGGCTGCCGGCTGGTCTGGCTCAAGAAGCACCCAAGCAGCAGCGGCTCCGACAGCCGATAGTATCGCCAGCGCGGCAAACGGCGCTTGCCAGTTGAAAGTCGCAATCAGCCACGTCATCGCCGGCACACCGAACAAGAACGCTCCCGACCAAGCAAGTTCGATGATTCCCAGATACCTGCCGCGCCGGGCATACGGCACTCTATCGCCGATGTACGCCTGTGCCGCCGGTCCAAACGCATACTTGCCGAAGGCTCCGATCAGCAGCGCGACGGACAAACCAACGAAATTCGGCGAGATGAAGACTGCCAGCGTTCCGACCATGAAGCACAGCAGCCCCACCAGCACCGTGAACTTGCGTCCGCGTCGTTCGGAAGTCATGCCGATAAAAGGCGATACGAGTCCCATCAACTGCACCAGCGCCAAGATGCTGACGATCGCGCCAACTCCAACCTCGACTTCGCGCGCAAAGACAGGCAGCAGCGGATAAACCATGCGAGCCGCGGTATCGATGGTCGTACGCGACAGAGTGAAGATGGCGACGACATAGGGCAGCGACGGATATTTTCGCTCCGAGATTGAAGAGGACGACATGAGTCGAATCCTGTAATGGTCACATCAACAAGCATTCAGTATCGCACTGAAGCGTCGAGCCTTCAATACCCATTATGAACTGTCTTGAGCCAACAGCGGCGATTCAGCTTGCAGCCGTCAGACACGGATGCGGTGGCTCGCAAATAGAGGATAAACCAAAATGCTGGAAATGCAGCCTCGACTAATCGAAAACCAGCATTCCGTTTGCTTCGCCCGTGCGATCTGCCGGATCGCCCAATTTGCCGCCTTCGCCCAAGTTTACCGGAATCCTCGCGCCGCTGCGCGCGAAGACGGGAAGGCGGTCGAGCGGCGTATCAACGGTGATCACGGTATCCCCGTCGAAGGCGTCGCCTGTCCAAAGATCGTGCCAGCGACCGGCGGGAAGGTAGATGGCAGCACGCGCCGCGCCTTCCTCAGTAACCGGGCAGATGAGCAGATCACGCCCGAAGAAGTAATGGTAATCGCTCGCTTGCGCGCAAGACCATCTGAGCGCGCGCATCATGGGCTCGCCTGAAGCGGCGCTGTGCTGCGCTTCCTGCCAGATGTACGGCATTAAGTTGTGCCGGACATTCGTGAAGAAGCGAAAAATCGGGATCACGCGCTCGTCGCCGGTGCGCGCTTGAATGTTCCAAGGTGTGCGGTCGTGCGAGGGTGTGCGGTGCGCGTTGTACTCTGAATGGTACTGAAAAATCGGGCAGAACGCCGCCATCGCCGCGCCGCGCAAGTACAATTCGGCGGAGGGGATTTCCCCGCTGAACCCGCCAAAGTCCCACCCCCAGAACGCGCTCCCCGATGCCGCCGCGGACAAGCCTGCAAGGATCGAATGGCGGTACGCCTCCCAAGTCGAGTTTTCATCGCCTGCCCAGTGTGCCGGAGCGCTGTGCGACCCGGTAAACCCGGCACGGCTGAACGTAAGGGCGTGCTTTTCGCGGTGATGCGCGTTGGCGAAGTCGTAGTACGCCTTCGTGTACAACAGGGGATACTCGTTCCACACGTCTTTGCCCGCTCGACCGTCGGCAAACACGACCTCAGTACTCCACAGGTGTTCGCCGCCATCGGTTTTGAACCCGTCAATGCCAATCTCGTCGAGCAGATAAGCGCGTTTGTTCAGCCACCAGTCGCGGGCAGCAGGGTTGGTGACATCCCACAGCCAGCCGCCGCGAAACCAGAACGGGCGAACCGAATGCAGCGCCCCGTCCGGCTCCTGTACGCCGAAACGCTGCTGCGCGAAGTAGGCGCGATCCGCGTCGTGCTGCGCGTGCGCATGATCCGCCTTCTTCATCACCGGAATTTGCCACAAGAGCACGCGAATGTTCTGCCGGTGCAGTTGATCGACCATCGCCTTGGGGTTCGTCCACTTGCCATCAGGCGGGAAGGTAAAATCACCGTAGCGGAGCATCCGGTCACCGGGAACGGGCGTGTACTGCGCGTCGTTCCAGATATAGAACGTGGTTTCGTCGCTCCACGCTTCGATGACGACGACCGACGGAACGATGCCGTGTTCAAACGACGTGGCAACTTCGCGTTCGATGCGAGCCTGAGTGTTCCACTCGTTGCCGCTCATCCACAAGCCAAATGCCCACAGCGGCGGCAGCAGCGTTTCTCCGGTCATGCCCGCGAACCGGCGAATGATACGGACGAGATCGGGCTGCCCTTGTGAGTCTATTTC
>JAEVZT010000245.1 GCA_023392115.1 Chloroflexota bacterium | reverse complement strand
CGCGGGCGGCAGTTTCTTTCGCGCCCCGGTCGTCGCCGGCGAGGAAGATCGTCGCGCGCTCTTTGCTTGGGTCGGCGTCGCTCTGAAGGATGTTGGCGAAGACGGTGTTGAACGCCTTGACGACTTTCGCCCGCGGCATCCACGACTGAATCTGTTCGGTGGTCGACTGCTCCCCGCCGCCCATATTGTTCGTCGTCTCGATGACAATCTTGCCATCGAGCGGCAGCGACTGCGCGATTGCGCGGACGGCGTTGAACGGCACCGCCAGCACGACGATTTCGGCAAACGCGACGGTGTCTTCCTGCGTACCGCCGCTGGCGTTCGCGCCAATCGACTCCGCCAGCTGCCGCGCCTTCTGCGGCGCGCGCGACCCGAACATCACTTCATGCCCCGCGCGCGCGAACCGCTTTCCCAGCCCACTTGCAATGTTGCCCGTGCCGATGATTCCGATCTTCATAGCCGCTCCATTGACGTATGCAAGTTGTTTGACATGTGTGTGAATTAAGACGCGGCGTGACGCGGCAACCATACCTCGACGTTACGAATTTTCACCTTGCCCGACTGCACCTGCCGCGATCAAGCTGTCGATTTCGGCGTCGGCGTAACCGGCTTCGCGCAGGACAGCGCGCGTGTGCTCGCCATACCCGGGTGGCGCTGTGATTTTCGGCGCGTCGCCCAAGCGGATCGGACTGCGCATCCACGGCATCCCCTGTGGAGTCACGCCGAGCAGACCGCGCGCCCGCACGTGCGGGTCGTCGGGCGCGTCAGCGGGGGCGTTGACGCGCGTGAAACAGCAGTCCGCATTTTCGAGCAGCGCCGCCCATTCCGCCGCGCTCCGCTGGCGAAACAGCGCCGATAGCTGCGCCACCAGTTCACCCTGCCGCGCCGGATCGGTGTAGCCGTCGATCAGGTCGGGGCGCTCAACGGCATGGCAGAAGTTCGCCCAGAATTTCGGTTCGAGCGCCGCCAGCGCGACTGACTCGCCGTCGGCGGCTGTGTAGACGTTGTAGCAGGCAAGCTGACCTGTCAGCCCACCGCGCAGGTGATCGCCGGGCAGGATCGACTCGACCCACGTTGTCAGCATGAACGGCAGCGACGACTCGAACAGCGACACGTCGAGGTATGCGCCTTCGCCGCTGCGCTCGCGCCCAAACAACGCCGCTGCAATCCCCGCGACCGCCGCATACGCCCCGCCAATGTCGGCGATCTGTCCGCCCATCGGCTGAGGGGTGAGCATCGCGCCGGTCATCCCGGCGATGCTGACGTAATTCAGGTCGTGCCCGCTGCGATCGGCGTAGGCGCCGTCCTGCCCCCAACCGGATAGGGCGCAGTAGACGATGCGCGGGTTGATCTCCCGCAGCGCTTCATAACCCGCGTTCAGCCGATCCATGACGCCGGGGCGGTAGCTCTCGATCAGCACGTCGGCGCTCTCGACAAGCCGGTGCAGCACCGCCTGACCGGCTTCATCTTTCAGGTTGAGGATCGCGCTCCGTTTGCCGCGGTTGGTCGCCACAAAGTAGACGCCCTGTCCGCTAACCAGCGGCGGCATCCAACGGGCATAGTCGCCGCCATCCGGCGCTTCGATCTTGATCACGTCCGCGCCCATGTCCGCCAGCAGCATCGAGCAGACGCCGCCGGGCAGCAGGCGGGTCAGGTCGAGGACGCGAATGCCTGCAAGTGGTTGTGATGTCATGGCGCTCCACTTTCTAACCATTTCCAAACCGCCACGTTGATCGTGCGTAGAGCAGAGGACAGGCGGCGTAAATTGCATCCTTCGATAATAATAAATAGAGAGGGATTAGGGTATCGAATCGACTTCCGATTCGAATAGTGTCGAAGGGCACATCACATCATGTTTCGACGCATTCTCATACTGATCGCGCTGGTGCTGGTGCTGGCGGCGGTGACAGTTTCCGCTGCCCACGCGCAACCTACCACCTGTTACGGCGCGCTGCCGCCACGCTTGACCGTAGGGGGACAGGGTCAGGTGACACCGGGTTTGCCGAACGCCCTCCGCTCTCAGCCGGGTTTGGGCTGGGGCAGCAGCGTCCTCGGCGAAATTCCGGCAGGCGGCATTTTCACGGTGCTGGCGGGTCCCAACTGCGCCGACGGCTTCAACTGGTGGCTGGTCAACTACAACGGCATGGTCGGCTGGACGGGGGAAGGTGCTGCCTATGGGGCGTACTGGCTAGAGCCGATCGCCAACCCGACGTGCATGACCGTTCCGTCGCGCCTGTATGTTGGCGCGCAGGGGCGCGTCACGCCGGGCGAACCAAACGTCCTGCGCTCGCAGCCGTTTCAAGGGGCAGCCAGCCAGATCATCGCTTACATCCCGGCGGGTGACTCGTTCACCATCCGGCTTGGTCCGTCATGTTCAAATGGGATCACATGGTGGGAGGTCAACTGGCGCGGCTTGATCGGCTGGACGCCGGAAGGGCAGCACGGCACCTACTGGACAGAACCGATCTTCACGCTGCCGCCGACCCCCGTACCGCAAACCTGCACGCTGCCGACGCGAATGCTCGTCGGCTACAGCGGGCGGATCACGCCGGGGATGCCGAACCGCCTGCGCGCGACGCCTTCATTGAGCGGGCGCTTCCTGCGTAATCTTGAAGCGGGCGAGGTCTTCAACGTGCTGTCGGGTCCGCACTGCGCCGATGGGGTGACGTGGTATCAAGTGCGCTATCGCGGGATCACCGGCTGGACGGCGGAAGGTCAGGGCACGACGTACTATACCGAGCCGCTGATCTGTCCCGGTTTCATGGCGTCGCAGATCGTTCCCGGCTATAACGGGCGCGTCACGCCCGGCTTGCCGAACCGCCTGCGCGCAAGCGCGTCGACGGCAAGCTCGACGCTGGCGCTGATCCCCGGCGGCGCGACCTTCAGCGTGATCGGCGGTCCGGTCTGCGGGCAGAATTCGGCGTGGTGGCAGGTGACATATGGCGGAATCACCGGCTGGACGATGGAAGGTCAGGGCATCGAATACTGGCTTGAGCCGGTGTTCCAGTAACAGCTTTCATCCAGCATTTACCCGAATCGGCGCGGGAACTTGTATAATCAACTTCATTGATACGTGTTGCAATGAGGTTGACTGATGGGTGCGCTGGATAACGTGTTAAAACGTCGCAAGGACGAGGAGCGCGTCAAGCAGGAAGGGCGCTTGCCACCGGGGCAGTCGCTGACGCTCGATTTCCCGGTGCTGCATTACGGACCGACGCCGACCTTTAACGAGGCGACGTGGGACTTGCGCGTCTTTGGCGATGTCGAAAACGAGAAGCGCTGGACGTGGCAGGAGTTCCAGCAGATCCCGACGGTGACGCTCACGACCGACATCCACTGCGTCACCCGCTGGAGCAAGTTCGATACCGTCTGGGAAGGCGTGCGCTTCAGCGATTTCATCAAGCTGTTCGGCGTCAAGCCGAGCGCCAAGCATGTCATCGCCCACTGCGAGTACGGCTATACGACCAACGTGCCGCTGGCGGACATGCTCGACGACGACGTGCTGCTGGCGTACAAGTTCGACGGCAAATTTCTCGACGCGGAACACGGCTACCCGCTGCGGACGCTCGTGCCCAAACGCTATTTCTGGAAAAGCGCCAAGTGGCTGCGCGGCATCGAATTTAGCCCGGTCGACAAGCCCGGCTTCTGGGAAAACGCGGGTTATCACAACGAGGGCGATCCGTGGCGCGAAGAACGTTACAGCCGTCGGAGCGGCTTCCTGTTCTAGATCATGGCTGAACCGATTCGCGTGCTGCATTTCGCCGATGTCCACATCGGCATGGAAAACTACGGCAGAATCGATCCCGAAACCGGCTTGAGCAGCCGCGTGCGGGATTTCCTGCGCCGCATGGACGAGATGATCGACTTCGCGCGCGAAAACGAAGTCGATCTGACGATTTTCGCCGGGGACGCGTTTAAGACGCGCAACCCCAACCCGACCTTCCAGCGTGAATTCGCGTGGCGCGTGCGCGACCTGACCGAACTCGCGCCGCTGGTGATGCTCGTCGGCAATCACGACCTGCCGCCGACGGCGCTCAAGGCGTCGAGCATCGAGATTTACGATACGCTGTCCGTGCCAAATGTCTGGGTGGCTGACGATTACGAGGTCAAGGTGATCGAGACGCGGCGCGGATCGGTCGCTGTCGGCGCCGCGCCGTACCCGATCCGATCGCGCCTGCTTGAGCAGGTCAAAACCGCCGGGCTGACGATTGCCGAGACGGACATGCTGCTGCAAAGTGAACTGTCGGCAATCCTCGAGAACCTCGCCGCCGAAGCCGATCAGCACGACATGCCGCGCCTGCTGACCGGGCACTTCACAGTCAACGGCGCGATGCTCGGCAGCGAGCGCGGCATCATGCTCGGGCGCGACGTGCAGGTGCTGCCGTCAGTCCTTGCCGATCCGCGCTGGGATTACGTCGCGCTCGGACACATTCACAAGCACCAGAACTTGACCGAAGGGCGCGACGGCGTGCCGCCAGTGATCTACAGCGGCTCGCTCGAACGGATCGATTTCGGCGAGGAAGCCGACCCGAAGGGTTACTGCTGGGTTGAGCTTGAACGCAGCCGCGCCAAGTGGCAGTTCCGGCGCGTCAAAGCGCGTCCGTTCGTCACGCTGCGTATTGATCTGCGCGAGAGCGACGATCCGACCGCCGAGCTTGTCGAGAAGATCGAGGCGCAGCAGCTTCACGAGGCGATCGTCCGCCTGATCGTCGATCTGTCGCCGCAGACCGAGGCGCGGCTCAACGAGGGGATCGTGCGCGACGCCCTGCGCCGCGCCGGCGTCAGCATGATCGCCGCCATTCGTAAGGAAGTCGAGCAGCCCGCGCGCGCCCGGCTCGGCGGCAGTCCCGAAGGTTTGACCGACACGCAGCTTCTCGACCGCTATTTGCTCACGAAGGGCATGGGCGACGAACGGCGCGAGGAATTGATCCGCGCGGCGGAGATGATCTTCGAAAATGGGGTGGCTGAATAGCCGCGAAATTCTTACGAATTGCTGACCTGACCCCTATTGACCTTTCGTGAGAATGTGCTACACTGTTCACATCGACGGCTGAGCAAAAAGGAGGTGATCGCGTGGTTAATCGCAGTCATAAGGGGGCTACCCCCTAGACGCTCACCTTCTCTAGTGAGTGTCCCCTGACAAAGGGGCTAGCTCCCAGAGACCGCAAACAAGACCGTCGGGCAGATGCCCGGCGGTCGTTTGTTTTTATACGGAAGTTCAAAACTTTCACCGGGGCAGCCACATGGCGCGCAGAATGCCGCAGTAGCCGAGATCGTGGAAACGGTCGAAGCGGCGGACGTGCTGCGGCAGGGTCGCCTCGTACACCATCCCCGCTTTTTCCATCACCCGACGCGACGCCACGTTGCCCGTGAAATAGGTTGCGTAGATGCGATTCAAGCTGAGATACGAGAAGCCGAAATCGATTATCCGGCGCACCGCTTCGGTCGTATATCCCTGATTCCAGTACGGCACGCCGATCCAGTAGCCCATCTCGGCGCGTTCATATTCTTGATGAACCTGCAAGCCGACGCAGCCGAGAAAGGTGCTGTCCGCCGTGCGGATGATGCCAAAGGTATAGGCAGCGCCCTGCTCGCGGCGTTCGTTCGACTGG
>JAEVZT010000177.1 GCA_023392115.1 Chloroflexota bacterium | reverse complement strand
ATCGCCAGACTGGACAGCGCGATGGCGCGGTAGCCGAAGATCGGCTTGCGCGAATGCACCGACAGGACTTCGGAGATAATGCCGAACGCGGGCAGCACCATGATATACACCGCCGGGTGGCTGTAGAACCAGAAGACATTCTGCCACAGCAGAACGTCGCCGCCCGCCGACGGGTTGAAAAACTCCGTCCCGGCAACGCGGTCGAGGATCAGCAGCGTCAAACCGCCCGCGAGAAACGGCGTCGCCATGACGATGATGATCGAAGTCGCCAGCATCGCCCACGCGAACAGCGGCATCTGGAAGTAGCCCATGCCTTCGGGGCGCATGTTCTTGATCGTGACGATGAAGTTGATCGCGCCGAGGATCGACGAGATGCCGAGCAGGTGGAGCGAAATCGCCCACAGCGTTTGACCGTCGCCGCTGAACAGCGTGCTCAGGGGTGGGTAGCTCGTCCAACCGGCTTCTGCCTGCCCGACGAACCAGCCCATCAGCAGCAGGATACCTGCCGGGGGGATGAGCCAGAAGGCGAAGGCGTTCAACCACGGAAACGCCATGTCCTTCGCGCCGAGCATCAACGGCAGCAGGTAATTGGCGAAGCCCGCCAGCATCGGGATGATCCACAGGAAGATCATGAACGTGCCGTGCATGGTGAACAGGCGGTTGTATTCCGTCCCGTCTGCCATTAGGTCGAGCGCCGGAGTCAGCAGTTCCCAGCGGATCAGCATCGCCAGCGCGCCGCCAATGATGAAGAATAGGAACGACGTCACCATGTATTGGACGCCGATAATCTTATGATCGACGTTCCAGCGGAAATATTCGCTCAGGCGCGGGCGCTCAACGTGTGGGTGCGCGCCGGGTAAAGGTCGGGTGATCGTAGCCATGCGGCAATCTCCTAACAACTACTCTTGGGTCTGCGTCAGCAGGTAAGCGACGATTGCGTTCAGGTGATCTTCGGGCATGTAATTCGTCTGGTTCGGCTCAGGATTGAACTGCGGCATCTGATTGCTGTAGCCCGGCACGATGAACTCGCCGGGAACGCGAATCGAATTGTGGATGTATTCCTCAGCCGTCTGTCCGCCGACGCGGGTCGCCGCGCGCGTGCCGATCGTGTTCAGGTTCGGACCGATGTTCCCCGTCCAGCCGAGATCGTCGAGGACGTGGCACGTCGCGCACGGGTACGTGCCGCTGACGAGAATCTGCCGCCCGAGTTCGACCGGGTCTTCCGGCGGGAACAGGACGGTGCGCGCTTCAGGTTCGTAGAACTCGCGCAGGTACGTTTCTTCGTCCGGGTGGACGACCAGCCACGCGCCGGTCAGGTTGCCTTCGGCGTCGATTTGTCCCGCCATATCGCCGTGCCCCGAGCCACACAACTCAGCGCAGACGATACGGTAAACGCCCGCTTCGATCGGCGTGAAGCGGACGTCGGTCACGCGCCCGGCGAGCAAGTCCTGCTTGACGCGCATTGACGGGATCCAGAAGGCGTGGTTGACATCCTGCGTGTGCAGCTGCACGTTGACAGTCTGTCCAACCCACGTGTGCAGCTGCGGGTGGTTGAACGTCAGTGTTCCTTCGTCGGCGAACGCGACGCGCACATCTTCCGGCAGTTGATCGACGGTGACATCGGAGGGCAGCGTGTCTTCACGGATGTCATACGTGAACGCCCACGCGAAACGCTGTCCGGTCGAATTGACCACCTGCTCGTTCGGCTTCTCTGACCGGATGCTCGTCCAGACCGAATAACTGTAAAGCGTCAAAATGGTGACGATGATCGCCGGAATCAGCGTCCAAACGAACTCCAGCGTGGTGTTCCCTTGAATGGGCGGTCCGTCGCTGATGTCGTTCGAGGGCGCGCGAAAGCGGATGACCGAAAAGGCGAGCACGCCGTTCACCAGCAGGAAGATCGCGCCGCCAATGGCGAACATGAAGCGGAACAGACCGTCGACCTGCTGCGCTTCCGCTGATCCCTGCTGCGGCAAAATGATCGGCGCGAGCGTTGCCAGCAAAATCCCGCCGAAGATGATGGCAAGACCGCCTGCGATGATCCAGACAAGATTATTCGTCCGACCGTTGCGATTCAGGTTGGTTTGGTTCATTCACCGCATCCATCACTACAAATCCGCGACGAGGCAACATACAGACGCCGCCAACGAGGGGTGCTGTACGAGGCGTATAGCTTGTTACATTTGACACAAAGTGCATGGACAATTGTAACCAATACTCCACCTATTGGCAAGCTTATGGCATTTCCTAAATTTGTGCATTCGTAGGCGAAAGATTAAGAAATGGAGCGCGTCGATCGAGCCAGCGCACGTATTTAATTATTGATTTAATAATGCATTTGAGCTATGCTACATCATATCCAGAGCTTTTCTGCCAACGCGAGGCAAATCTCGCCGCATAGACTACGCAGACATTCACGCTCAAAAGAGGCATTATGAGCACGCAACAGGTGTTTCGCAACACCATCACCGTCATCCTGACCGTCGTTGGCGCATACGCGCTGTTTTTGAGCGCCCGCATCCTGATCGTGCTGCTGGTGGCGATCATCATCGCGTCGGCAGTCCGTCCGCTGGTGCTGTGGATTTCGAGCGGGCGCATCCCCTACGGGCTGGCAATTCTCATCGTCTATCTTGGGCTGGCGCTGCTAATTTTCGGCATGGCAATCGTCGTGCTGCCGCCGGCGACCAACCAGCTCGCCGAGTACATCGAGCATGAAGACCGCCTCGCCACGCGCGTCATCAACGCGCAGCGCTGGGTGCAGAACAACCTTGAAACTCGCCTTAATGTAACCGACCTCCAACTGCTGGACGAGGGCGCGATACGCACGACGATCACCGACCTCGTCCAGCAGCTGCGCGACTCGATACCGGCGCTGGCAGGTCAGTTTGGCGGCGTCCTTGGCGATTTCGTGCTGACGGTCATCATGGGCATTTACTGGCTGACTTCGCGCGACATCACCGTCGAATACCTGCTCAAGCTGTTCGCGCTGCCGCGCCGTCCGCGCATCAACGAGATCATCATGACGATCGAGCAATCGATCGGCGCTTACGTCCGCGGCGTCGCGTCGGTGGCGCTGTTCGTCGGGCTGGCGAACTTCCTCATCCTGACAATTCTGCGCGTGCCGAACGCGGTCACGCTGGCTTTTATCATTGGCGTGAGCACCACCCTACCCGTGATCGGCGGCTTCATCGGCGGCGGCACGGCGATCTTTCTGGCGCTGTTGAGCACGCCGCTCAACGCGCTGCTGACGCTCGCCAGCTTCGTCGTCGTTCAGCAGGTCGAAACCTACTACCTGACGCCGCGCGTCATGGCGAACAGCATGCGCCTCAACCCGATCCTGATCATCCTGTTCCTGTTCATCGGCTTCTCGGTCGGCGGCGTGATCGGCGGCATGCTCGCCGTCCCGATCGCCGGCACGATCATGATCCTCGTCCGCTACCTGATCATCGAGCCGAAGCAGGAAGAAGTCTCGACTCAGAAAGTCATACAGGGCGGCATCCTGCTCACAACTGACCCCACGCTTGAAACTAAACCGGGGTCGTAACTGCTGTGCGTTTCCACGCTGTACCTTTCCTGTCGTATCAGGTTGGGTCACGCCGACATTCGTGACCCAACCTTTCATCGCGCGCCGATGCCACTACCAATGCTCGATGGAGTCGCTGTCTGGCGAGAGGCGGTCACAGAATTGTGACCCGATTTCGGTTGACCACACCAGAATTAAATGTTAAATTAAAGAATGGTGACGCTTACTGTTTGATTTATATATGCCTTACTCAGACAGCCAGAATGCACTCAGGGGCATTCACCTTATTGTGGTATTGCATGTAGCCGAGACAGGGACACGTTTTACTGATGGTTGACAGCACGTTACCAAAACCACTTCAAAAAGCAGCAGCACCGACAGTTATCACAATCTCCCCGAAAACCATCTTCTACGTCTTGACTGTGATTGCGATGATTCTGGTCGTCATCAGTTTCATCGGAGTCGTCATCCTCGAACCGTATTCGGGTAACCCTTATGAGGAAGGCTCGGCGGCGACGGACACCAATCTTGCAAAAGTGGTGCTGCGTTTTGACGTCATTGCCGAAGCGAACATTCCAAGCTGGTATTCCGGCGTCTTGCTGCTGATCGCCGCTGCGCTGCTCGGTCTGATTGCAGCAGACAGGCATAAAAAGCACGACGGATATCGCTGGCATTGGACGGCGCTCGCGGTGATGTTCGTCGGTTTCTCGCTCGACGAAATCGCCTACCTTCACGATGGCATCTCGAACTGGATGAAGCAAAGCCCGAACGAGCTGCTTCAACTGGGCTGGGTGATACCC
>JAEVZT010000149.1 GCA_023392115.1 Chloroflexota bacterium | reverse complement strand
ATGCGGAAGCGGTTGTCGAGCAGCGCCGTGAATAAGGACGTGTAATTCTTCAGCCCGACGTAATTCGCCTGCTGACCGCGAAGCTGCTGGAGCGCGTTCGAGTCAGTCACCGAAGTCCAGCCCGTCCACGCGATGAAGCCGTAGACGAAGACGGCGATGAGGATGATCGAGGGCATCAGCATCAGGATCGCTGTCAGGCGGTCACGGTTAATTCGAGGCATTGAAGAACCCTCTTTTCAAAAAACAAGCCCTCCGGCGCAACCGTAGGACTTGTGCGAACATGCGATCATCGACGTAGGGGCGCACTTCGCGCCCCTACAGTTTCAGCCGTGCGGGGCAGGTTACATGCCCTCGGCGACCATGCCCGTATTCTGAACCAGCGCGGCGGTCGCCTCACCGGCGGCAGCGGCGTCACGGTTGTCGGCGAACGTGGCGATGATCGTCGCGAAGCCGTTGCTGAAGTCAGGCGGCGCGACCGCGCCATGCGCCTGCGAACCGACGATCTCGTTGGTCGTCCAGTCTTCGTAAGCATCTTGGAAGTAGGCGTTGTACAGTTCGCCGTTGGCGATGTCGGCAGTCGTGTTAGCAGGCAGAGAACCCTTGAGCGGGTTGAAGATGTCCTGCGCTTCAGCCGTGCCGAGGAAGCTCAACCACGCGTTGACCGCTGACGCATTCGGCGCGCCAACCGGCAGACCGAACGTGTCGGACAGCATCATGAACACGCCATCGGTGCCGGGAGCCGGCGACCATGCGAAGCCTTCACCGGGTTCGAGCGCCAGATCGACGAGGAAGTAGCCCGCCGCCCAGTCGCCCATAATGTTGAACGCCGCCGCGCCTTCGGCGACGCGCTGCGAGGCATCCTGCCAGCTCAGCGAGTTGCGGTCGTCATTCGTGCAGTCGAGCACCTGACCGTACTTCTCCCACACGGCGACAACTTCCGGGCTCGCCCAGTCGGTCGTGCCATCCCACAGCCCGTTGTAGGCTTCGACGCCCAGCTCACCGAGCGCGACGCTCTCGAACAGGTGCGCCTGCGTCCAGTTCTCGCCGACGGTCAGCGGGGTCACATCGGCAGCCTGAAGCGCCGGGCAGGTTTCGTTGATGAACTCGTCCCACGTCGCCGGGACGGTCACGCCCCACTGCTCGAGGTTGGCGGGCACATACCACAGCACGTTCGAACGGTGGATGTTGACCGGCACCGAGAAGATGTTGCCTTCGTCGTCGCTGATCAGCTCAAGCAGCCCTTCGGGGTATTGCTCAAGCCAGCCATTAGCTTCATAAATGTCGTTCAGCGGTTCCATCCGATCCGCCGCGACCCACACCGCGTTCAGTTCTTCACCGGCGTGAACTTGGAACGTGTCCGGCGGATCGCCGCCGAGCATACGGGTGGTGAGCACGGCGCGCGCGTTAACGCCCGAACCGCCCGCGACTGCCGAATTGACGACGTCGACTTCAGGATACAGCTCGGCGAAGCGCTCGATGAGCGCGTTCAAACCGGCTTCTTCACCGCCACCCGTCCACCACGAGAAGATTTCAAGCTCGCCGGTCGGCGCTTCATCTTGCGCGAAGACGCTGGCAGCACCGAGTGAGAGTGCTACAATCAGAAGCAAACTAAACAGTTTCAAGGATTTCACGGTTGTTTCTCCTAAACAAGACATCCTAAAAGAAGCTTGCATGCGATCACACGCTTATTTGGTGTGACTAGTTTCAATCAACTTGAGTTTATCACGCGGGAATAAGAACGCAAACGTTCCCACAAGAAATGAACTTATGCAAAATGAACAACGTTGAACATAAGGTTTTGCCTTCGAATTAGCGCAGCGTAGAAGAGGTGAGTTATGCCTAAGCTGACAATGGCGCAAGCCGTGATCCAGTTTCTTTCGAACCAGTACGTCGAGCGCGACGGCGTCGAAATGCCGTTCTTCGCCGGCTGCTGGGGGATTTTCGGTCATGGTAACGTTGCCGGGATCGGGCAGGCGCTCCAGCAGTACGCCGACCGTTTCCACTACTATCAGGCGCGCAACGAGCAGGCGATGGTGCATACGTCCGCCGCGTATGCCAAGATGAAGAACCGCCTGCAAACCTTCGCCTGCACCACGTCGATCGGACCCGGCGCGACCAACATGATCACCGGCGCGGCGCTGGCGACGATCAACCGCCTGCCAGTGCTCCTGCTGCCCGGCGCCATCTTCGCCGAGCGGATTCAAGCGCCGGTCTTGCAGCAGTTGGAATCGGAGCACTCGCAGGATATTTCGGTCAACGACTGCTTCAAGCCGGTGTCGCGCTACTGGGATCGCATCAACCGCCCCGAGCAGATCATCACGTCGCTGCCGGAAGCGATGCGCGTCCTCACCTCGCCCGCCGAAACCGGCGCGGTCACGCTGGCGCTGCCGCAGGACGTGCAGACGATGGCGTTTGACTACCCGGAAGCGCTCTTCCATAAGCGCGTCTGGCACATCCCGCGCAATCGCCCCGACGCCAGCGCGATCGCCCGCGCCACCGAGTGGATTCGCGCCGCCAAACAGCCGATCATCGTCGCGGGTGGCGGCGTCCATTACAGCGAGGCGACCGAGGCGCTGCGCCGGTTCGCCGCGCAGTTCGGCATTCCGGTCGGCGAAACGCAGGCGGGCAAGGGATCGCTGCCTTACGATCACCCCCTGAACCTCGGCGCGATCGGGGCGACCGGCACGCCGGGCGCGAATGTGCTGGCGCGCGAAGCCGATCTCGTCATCGGCGTCGGCACGCGCTACAGCGACTTCACAACGGCGTCAAAAACCGCTTTCCAGCACCCCGACGTGCGCTTCGTCAACATCAACGTGCAGGAATTTGACGCCTACAAGCACGGGGCGATCCCGCTGGTCGGCGACGCGCGCGCCACGCTCGAAGAATTGACGGCGGCGCTCGACGGCTACCGCACGAGTGACGCCTATCAGCAGACGGCGCGTGAATTCAACGCGGCATGGGACGCCGAAGTCGAACGCATCTACAACCTCGAACACGGTCCGCTGATCAGTCAGGGAGAGGTGGTGGGCGTAGTCAACCTGCTCTCGCGCGAACAGGACGTCGTCATGTGCGCGGCGGGCAGCCTGCCCGGCGACCTGCATAAGCTCTGGCGCACGCGTGATGTCAAGGGCTATCACATGGAGTACGGCTACTCGACGATGGGCTACGAGATCGCCGGCGGCATCGGCATCAAGATGGCAGCGCCGGAGCGCGAGGTCTACGTCATGATCGGCGACGGCTCGTACCTGATGATGAGCACCGAGATCGCGACGGCGGTGCAGGAAGGCATCAAGATCACGATTGTCCTGCTCGACAATCACGGCTTCGCCAGCATCGGCGGCTTGTCGAAATCGGTTGGCAGCGACGGCTTCGGCACGAAATATCGTTTCCGCGCCGATGGCGGGTTGACGGGCGACGTGCTGCCGATCGACTACGGCGCGAACGCTGCCAGCCTTGGCGCGCACGTGATCCACGCGGCGAACCGTGACGAGCTGGCGAACGCAATCGAACAGGCGAAGGAGATTGAGGATCGCCCGGTGTGCATCGTCGTCGAAACCGATCGCAGCCAGCGCGTCGCCGGTTACGAGTCGTGGTGGGATGTGGCGGTCGCTGAAGTCTCGAACAATCCCGACGTGCAGCGCGCCCGCGCCGAGTACGAGGAGCACAAACGCAAGGAAAGGTACTATCTGTAAGTGCAAAGTGATGAGTACCGAGTGATGAGTACCGAGTACTGAGAATAGAAGTCTCGTCTGCTTCTTACTCAGCACTCAGCACTCGGCACTCAGTACTTTTGTTACGAGGATAAAGCTATGCAGCCGGAAATGGACAAGACACGCCTGTTGGAATTGATCCGCGTCGAGTATGCGTTTGCCGAGCGGACGCTTGCACGGCTGACGCCCGAACAAATGCTGATCCCGAATGTGACCGGCTGGTGGTCGGTCAAGGACATGGTCGCGCACCTGACCGCGTGGATGAAACGCGTGCTGATGTGGATGGACAAAGCCGGTCACGGCGAAAAGCCTGCCATTCCCGACGACGGCTATACGTGGGAGCAGATCGACGCGCTCAACGATGCGACCAGCGCCCGCGACAAAGATCGAACGCTTGACGACGTACTGGCGGACTTCCGCAGAACCTACCGCGACGTGCTGGAACTCGTCGAAGCGCTGTCGGAAGCCGACCTGTTCGAGCGCGATTTCGACGGCGCGTTCCGGGGATCGCCGTGGCGGCTGATCAGCAGCAACACGCACGAGCACTTTCACGAGCACCTCGTCCCTGTGCGCGAGTGGATCGCGCGGCAAGAACCCGGCGCGCGTTGATCCTCGTGTGGGATATTTGCGGCATAATCGAGAAAATTTGCTGATGATAGGATGATCGCATGGCAATTCAAGTTGCAAACGCACCCGTTTCATGGGGCATCTACGAATTCGAAGGGATTGAACCGAAATTCCCCTATACCCGCGTCCTTGACGAGATCGCCGCGACCGGCTACACCGGCACCGAGCTCGGTCCGTGGGGCTACCTGCCGACCGACCCGACGGCGCTGCGCCCGGAACTCGACAAGCGCGGCTTGAAGCTGCTGTCGGCGTTCGTACCCGTCAACTTCGTCGATCCAGACGCGCACGAAGCCGGCGAAGCGCACGCGCTGGCGGTCGGCAGGCTGTTGGCGGCGCTCGGCGCGGTCTGCATTGTGCTGGCGGACGACAACGGCAAAGTGCCGGAACTCGTCCAGTCGGCGGGGCGGCGGCACGGATCGTTCCTGTCCGCCGACGAGTGGGATACCTACGCTGAAGGCGTCAACCGCGTCGCGCGGCGCGTGTATGATGAGCTTGGCTTGAAAGTCGTGTTTCACCATCACTGCGCCGGTTACGTCGAGACGCCTGACGAGACGCGCCAGTTGATGAACCGCGCCGACGCCGATCTCGTCGGCTTGTGCCTCGACACCGGTCACTGGCAGTACGCCGGCGGCGACGCCGTCAAGGCGATCGACGAGTATGGCGAGCGCGTCCGCTACCTGCACCTTAAGGACTGCGATCCCGGCATTCGCCAACTCGCGATCAAGGAACGCATGGACTACTTCGCGGCGGTCGCGGCGGGCGTGTTCTGCGAGCTCGGCAAGGGCGGGGTCGATTTCCCCGGCGTGATCTCAGCCATGGGGCGGCTCGGCTATGACGGCTGGGCGATCGTTGAGCAGGACATCCTGAGCGACGACGCCGATGCGCCGCGCGAGAGCGCCGAGCGCAACCGCGAGTATTTGCGCACGTTAGGACTGTAAGCGACGCTCCTCACGCACTTTCGACGGCTTTGGCGGGGCGCAGGCGGAAACGTGGTACGCTTCGCCCCCCATACGCCGTGATCATGACGACGCTCGCGATGATGACGGCAGCCGCCACCAGCGTGCGCCATGTGATCGGCTCTTGCGCCAGCAGCCAACCGAGGAACACCGCGACGATCGGGTTGACATACGAATAGGTCGCGACTTTCGCCGGCGTGCTGACGCGCATCAACCAGACGAACGCGCTAAACCCGACGATCGACGCGAAGATCATCAGGTATGCCACCGCCGCCAGCGATAGGACGGATACCTGCGCCGGGTCGAAGCGCGCGGCATCGCCGGTGACGATGCTGACGATCAGCACCATGAATCCGCCGGCGAAAAGCTGCATGCCTGTCGACAGCCCCGCGTTTCTGGGCAGGTCGGCACCGCGCGAGTAGAGGGAGCCTGCCGCCCAGCATGCCGAAGCCAGCAGCACGGCGAACGGCGCAAGCGGGTGCGGCGGGTTGCTGGGAACAGCGTTCCCGGAATTCATCAGCAGCATAATGCCGCTAAATCCGACGATCAGCCCGATGACCGTTATCAGCGTCGGACGCGAGCCGCGCGCCCAGTTGATCGCCACCATCCACATCGGCATGGTCGCCAGCAGGAGCGCGGTAATGCTGCTCGGTAGATCGTGATCTTCCGCCCAGACGATCATTGTGTTGTTGAGCAGGAACATGAAACCGCCCGTGATCGCCGCCGCGCGCCAGTTCGCGCGTGTCGGATGGGGCGCGCCGCGCAGCAGCGACCAGATGATCAGGATGCTCCCCGCGCCCAGAAAGCGCCCGCTCGTCATCAGGAACGGCGGCAGCGTTTGAATGGCGAAATGAATGCTGATGTAGCTCGATCCCCAGATGAGATAAATCGCAGCAAATGCCGCGATCACCAACCCGCGTGAAGGCTTGGTCTGCACAAGAGCTCCTGCCCGATGAACGTAGGAAACCTCATGATTGTATGCGAATCCATCTGCGGCTGAACAAGACCATTTGTGACCACCGGCGGGTCTGAGCGCCCGCGCGAGTTGTCGTATTCGGCGGCGGCGTTATAATGCCGTCGCCAATTTGGATGGAATAATCTATGGGTTTACCTCAATTGAACCGTGGAACCCTGAGCCGCCTCTATGCGCGTTTCGGCGGCTCGGAGAACACGACGCTGCTGGTGCTGGCGGTCGCCGTCGGGCTGTTGAGCGGCATCGGCATCTGGCTTTTCCGGCTTGGAATTGAAGTCTTTCACGTCATTTTCAACGAATGGCTGGCGCATGAGGTGCTGTCGCCGTACTTGAGCGCGGCGGCGGTGATCGTCTCGCTGTTGCTCGCCGGTCTGATCGTCGGTTGGATTATGCACCGCTTCGTCGGCGAGGAACGCCATGAAGGTGTCGCCGGCATCATGGAGTCGGTCGCGTTCTCGGGCGGGCGGCTGCGCTACGCGCGGATGCCGTTCAAGGCGATCGCGTCGGCGCTGTCGCTCGGCGCGGGGGCGTCAGTTGGTCCTGAAGATCCAAGCGTGCAGATCGGCTCGAACCTCGGCTCGATGGTCGGGCAAAAGCTGCGCCTGTCCGAAGACCGCGTCCGGCTGCTGGTGGCGGCGGGCGGCGCGAGCGCGATCGCCGCGGCATTCCGCGCGCCGATCGCCGGCGTGTTCTTCGCCCTCGAAGTCATCCTCAACGGCGAGTTTACGACCGGGTCGTTTGGCGCGGTTGTCCTCGCCGCCGTCGTCGCCTCAATTTTCACACAGGCGGTCGAGGCGGGCGGGCCCGAATTCGGCTTGCACGAGTACACGCTCGGCGGCATTCAGGAAGTGCCTCTGTATATCGTACTCGGG
>JAEVZT010000129.1 GCA_023392115.1 Chloroflexota bacterium | reverse complement strand
ACCTGCTGCTCGGCTTGATACGCCGCCCCGATTACGCCATCGTCAGCATCCTTCAGCGCGTCAGCCTCGACCCCGAAAGCGTCCGCCGCGCCACGCGCCAGTTCATGCTTCAGCTCGACGATCAGCCTGCCGCGGAAGCGCAGGTGAAACCCGCCGGCTTGAGCGAGCAGATGAAAATCCTGCAAATGGTCGAAGCGGGCAAAATCTCGGCAGCCGAAGCCGGCGAGCTGCTGCGCGCGCTGCAACTGACATCGACACCGGCGGTCGCCTACACCAACAAGCCGATCGGCGAGGTCAACCAGATTCGCTCGCGCCACGTGCGGCTGACGATCAGCGACAAAAACACGCGCCAGCCAAAAGCCGATTACCGCCTGCCGGTTGACCGGCTGCAAGCCGAAATCTTCGTCTTGATCCAGCTCCTCTACAACGGTTACACGGGCAAGTTCGCCGAGTATAATGGCGCGAACGACCGCGTTGAAATCGCGATCGAATAACCCGGCGCAGAAAAGGCACACAATTTATGTCGCTCCCCCCGATCGAACGGTTCGAGTCCTCGAATGGCGCGCGCCTCTACCGCATCCCGGTCGAAGCCTTCCCCGGTTTCGTCGTCTACTGCTACGTCCTGCTCAACGCCGGCGTGCCGACGCTGATCGACACCGGATCGGGCATCGGCAGCAGCAGTGAGCAGCTTTTCGAGGGGATCGCCATGCTGCGCGGCTCATTCGGCGAGCCGATTGACCTGTCTGACATTCGCCGTGTCCTGATCACGCACGGACATATCGACCATTTCGGCGGCTTGGCGTCGATCCTCGAACGGGCGCAGATGACGGTCGGCGTCCACGAGCTAGACCGGCGCGTGCTGACCGCCTACGAGGAACGCGTCGTCGTCGCCGCCAAAGACCTGCGCGTCTATCTCGAACGGGCGGGCATCGCGCCGGAGCGGCGCGCCCGTCTGATGGAGATGTATACCTTTGGCAAGAAAACCTTCCGCTCGGTCGGCGTCGACTTCACGCTCGACGAGGATGTGCCGCTCGACGGGATGCACTTCATTCACACGCCCGGTCACTGTCCGGGACAGGTGTGCATCCTGATCGGCGACGTGCTGATCAGCGCCGACCACATCCTCGGACGGATCACGCCGCACCAGTCGCCGGAGAGCATTACCGCCTACACCGGACTCGGACACTACCTCGAAGCGCTGACCAAAGTTGAGCATGTCGACGGGATTCGCCTCGCGCTCGGCGGGCATGAAGAGCCGATCGAGGATGTGTACACACGCATCAGGGACATCCGCGCCAGCCACCAACGCAAGCTGGAACGGGTGCGCGACATCGTCCGCGAGGCGCGGCAGCCGTGTACGATCAGCCAGATTTCAAAAGCGATGTATCCCGAACGGCACGGTTACGACGTGCTGCTGGCGATTGAAGAAGTCGGCGCGCACGTCGAATACCTGTACCTGCACGGACAGCTGATGGTCTGCAACCTTGACGAGGTCGAACGCGAGGACAACCCCGCGCTCCAGTACGGGCTGGTCTAGCCCCGTCTAACCCCATCCCCGCTCGCTTCGCTCAACCGCCCCTCTCCATAGGGCTTAGGGGGCGACACGTGCTGCGTCACCCGACGCTCAAAGCGTCGGGCTAGAGAAAAAAGCCCCGTGAACGGGGCTGAGCAGCCGTCTTCAGACGGCTTACTGATTGGCAGACGGAGGCTTGAGCCTCCGGCGGAACTGTCGCCCCCTCAACTCTCCATAGGGAGAGCGGCAGCACGACCGCAGGTTGTGCGGGGTGAGGTTTGCGCTTTGCGTTTACCGCGTTCCCCGCGCCAGCAGCGCCAGCGCGACGCCGAACGCGGCGAGCGATCCCGCCAGCGCCCAGATCGGCGCGCGCCACAGCATGTCAAGGATCATGCCAAAGGGGTAATCGGGAAAGACGTGGGCGTGCAAGCCGACCTTGAGCAGCATCAGCGCGGCGGTCGCGATCGCGCTGCCCGCGCCAACGACCGCGCCGATCAACAGCGCGCCGATCAGCGCATCACGCGCCACGAGCGTCCGACCGCCGTATTTGCCCGTGATCCAGACAGCGGCGGCGATCAGCGTCAGCGCGACGCCTGCCAGCGTCACCGGCACGACGCCGCTGTCTTCTAGGCTTGTCCACGAGAGGAGAACCACCCCGTAACCGATCGCGATCCAGCGTAGGCGCGGGCTGCGGGGTGGAATGGTAATCGCGCTCAGGCATTCGCTCCGGCAGTTTCAGTCTGCGCGTGCTTCTTCTCAACGCCCTCAAAGCGGAAGATGTGCGACTCGTAGGGTTCAAGGTCGATGTACAACCCCTCGTGCGTCATCTCGCCGCCATGCCGCGTGTACTCCGCGCCATTGGTCACGTCGAACAGCCGCCACGTTTTGCCGTCGAGCCAGTCCCAGCGCGACAGCTTGACCCGCCCCTGCGAGCGGTACTGCGTCAGGTTGACGACGATCAGGCGGTAGTTGCCACTCTGTAAGTCGTACCAGCCGTAGGCGAGCATGTTGAAATGGGTGATGTTGTCGCGCCACGCAGGGTAGACGTCGAACAGCCACCAG
>JAEVZT010000106.1 GCA_023392115.1 Chloroflexota bacterium | reverse complement strand
GATCTGGCGTTCGTCCTCGGCATGATCAACACGATCCTGTATGAGATTCAGGTCTACGACGTCGACTTCCTGACCAACCGCAGCAACAGCCCGTATCTGATCGCGGCTGACGGCGGCTACTACCGGAGCGAAAACGGTAAGCCGCAGGTCATCGACGCGGAGAGCGGCGAAGTCAAGGAATTTGACGATCCAGCCTTGAGCGGGATGCAGCTCGAGGGGCAGGTCATCACCGAGCATGGAATTTTCAAGACCGCCTTCACGCTGATCCGTGAAGCGATGGCGGAATACACGCCAGAATGGGCAGAAGAGAAATCGACAGTCCCGGCGGTGACGATCCGCCGGATCGCCGCTGAATTTGTCGAACACGCGCGGATCGGCGCGACGATTACGATCAACGGCGCCGAGTTCCCGCTGCGCCCGGTGTCGATCGTCGCCGAACGCGGCTCGATCAATCATCAAGATGGCACGGTGCTCGACCTCGCGACCAAGATTCTCAACGAACTGGTCGGCGCGATGGACGTGCCCGGTGGCTGCCTCGGCTGCACGCGCGGACCCCTCCTTGCTCCCGACGCGGATGGCACGGTGACACCGGTTAGAGAAGCGATTGGCGTGGCATTTGAACACCCGCCGCTCAACGCAGACCTGTCGCAGTACTTCCCCTACCGCCATTCGATGCCCTATCTGGCGTACCCGGTCGCGTACGAGCCTGAAAAGTACGGACTGCCGTATAGCATCGAGGGGGCGCTCATCATTGGCGGCAATACGGTGCTTGGCTCGGTCGAACCTGACAAGATCGCCCGCGCGCTGGCATCGATCCCGTTTGTCGCTACGATCGCCTACAACTACGACGAGGTCGTCGCGCTCGCCGACGTCGTCCTGCCTGAACACGCGCTGCTCGAGCGAATGGTCGTCAATGTCTATGAAGCCACGTTCGGCGGTTATGGCGTCGATACGATGGGCTTGAAGATGGCGATGTTCCGCGACCCGGTGCCGCCCACCTACAATACGCGCCAAGCGCAGGACATCGTCATTGAGATGTTTAAGCGCATGGGGTTAACGGGTCCCATGTTTGGCGTCATGAACGCGATCGGCGTCATGCTCGGCGAGCTGACGTTTGCCCAACTCCCCGACGCCCTCAAGCTCGACCCGGCGCAGGATTACGCCTACGCGGATATCCTCGACCGGGCGCTCAAGGGGTTCGCGGGCGAAGATCATGGCGTGGAGTGGTTCAAGCAGAACGGCTTGTGGATCGACTACGCGCCGCTGGAACAGTGCTATAACTACTACTACTTCCCCGAAGGCGAGACACGCTACCAGTTCTACTTTGAAGGTCTGCGGGCGGGCGGTGAAACGCTGCGGCACAACCTCGAATCAAACCGGGTCGTAATCCCCGACGTCGATTTCGACGACATGTTCGCCTACTATGACCCGATCACGCGCTGGCGCGACACGTGGCTGCATCGCGGCTCGCCCGACTTCGACCTGCTGGCGTTCAACTTCAAAATTCCGACGGCGAATTTCCGCCTCGGCGGACAGGATCAACTGCCGTGGTTGATGGAAGTCGGCGACAAGATCGACCCCTATTACGATGTGGTCTGCATGAACCCGCAGACCGCCGCCGCCAAGGGGCTTCAGGACAACCAAGAGGTATGGGTCGAGTCACAATTCGGGAAGATTCGCGGGCGCGTGAAGGTGTCGGAACTGTTCCACCCGCAGTCGGTCGGCATCGCCGGTGCGCTGGGGCGCATGGTCGACACCGTCGGCAAACGACCGGCGCAGCGCCTGCACTACAACCGGCTGATGGGTGCGCCGCTGAACAGCATTGACCCGATCGCCGGCGGCACCGAAAACACTGTCCGCGTCAAGGTCTACCCGGCGTAAAGGAGCGAAGAGACGATGCGTTACGTAATGGTCTTGGACTTGAGCCGCTGCATCGGCTGTCAGGCTTGCACAGTGGCTTGTAAACAGAAGAACGGCACGCCGCCTGACGCGCTCTACAGTCAGGTGATCGTGAGCGAGAAGGGGACGTACCCCAACGCCCGTACCGAGTTCCTGCCGATCCTGTGCATGCACTGCGACAACCCGCCGTGCGAATCGGTCTGCCCGACCGGCGCGACCGCCAAGCAGGCGGGCGGCATTGTCACCGTCGATGCTGACAAGTGCATCGGCTGCCGCTACTGCATGACTGCCTGCCCGTACAGCGCGCGCCATTTCAACTACGGTCCGCTCCAGCCGAGCTTTGAGGGGCAGGAGCTGACAACCTTCGAAGAGGCGCATAAGGAAAACCACCCGGTTGGCGTGGTCGGCAAGTGCGATTTCTGCATTGATCGTGTTGAGAACGGCGAAGTTCCCGCCTGCGTGCAGGCATGCCCGGCAGTTGCCCGCTACTTCGGCGACCTTGACGATCCCGAAAGCGAAGTCGCCAAGTTGATCGCGACGCGCGGGGGATACACGCTGTTTCCCGAGTTGGGCACCCAACCGTCTGTCTACTATCTGCCGGGATAGGAGAAATACCAATGGCTACAACAGCTAAACATGTTGAACAGAAAGCTTCAGGCACGCCGCTGATCGCCGTGGGGATCGCTGCCATCCTCGGCATTGTCGGACTCGCGGCATGGGTTTACCAGCTCACGCAGGGGATGCAGGTCACGGGCTTGAACCAGCAGGTCGTCTGGGGCTTGTACATTGCCGCCTTTTTCACGGCAGTTGGCGGCGGCGCGGCGCTGGTGGCGCTGGCAGGCTTGTCCGCCTTCACACCTATTTTGTCGGCGGCGGCACGGGTTAAGGCGCTCGTCCTGTCGTTGGCGGCGTTCTTCGCCGGGGCAGTGTTCATCGCGATGGATGTTGGCAACCCGCTGCAAATCTGGCGCGTGATCACCAGTTTCCGCTTCAACTCGCTGATGACGTGGGACTTCTGGCTGCTGGCGATCGCTGCGGTCGTGGCGATAATCTGCCTGCTGCAAGCCCGTTCCGGGGGTGCCAACAAGGTTCTCGGCGCGCTGGCGATTGCCGCCGGCGTCGTGGTGGTCGCCGTCGAGGGTTGGATGCTGTCGACGCTCGCCGCACACCAGCTGTGGGGTTCTGGTTTCACAGTGGTCGCCTTCCTCGTCAACGCGGCGGTCGCCGGTTTCGGCTTGGCGGCGCTGGTATTCCCGAAGAACGAGCCGCTGCGCAAGCTGCTGCTCGCCGCCCTCGGCTTGAGCGCCGTGCTGGTCGCGGCGGAAGTCCTGAGCGGGCTGGTCTCGCAGAATCCGCGCGTGGCGCAGGAAACCCGCCTGCTGCTGACCGGCGCGGGCGCGCCCGTCTTCTGGCTTCACGTCGTCGCCGGTATCGTTCTGCCGTTGGCGCTGATCGCGCTGCGCCGCTTGCTGTCGCTTGCCGGCGTGCTGGCGTTGATTGGCGTCGCCGCCGAGAAGGTGTGGTTCCTGTCGGCGGGGCAGGCGGAGCCATTGCTGCCGCTCGAATCGGGCAGCTACCTGCCGTCGGCGCTTGAACTGGTGGCGGTGATCGGCATCGCCGGGTTGGCGGCTGTCGTCTTCTGGGCGCTGCTGTCGCTCGTGCAGAGACGTCCCGCCTGATGTAGATTAGGAATTAAGTCTGGTAATCCGACCCCACCCCCGACCCCTGTGCAACCTCCGGTTGCCGCGAATATCAGGGAGGGGCGCAAACAGCGCCGCTGTTCCTCCCCTCTCTCCGCTTGCGTGGGAGAGGGGGGGCGTGGGAGAGGGGTGGAAGGGTCTGTTCCCGAAGGAGTTGTCGAGCATGACTACCGACATGAATCTCAATCCGTCGAGCATCGCCACGGTCGCCAAAACCAGAGCGGGGTTGTACAGTTTCATCGCGCTGCACTTTAATCATGTCGTCAATGCCGAGTTTGTCGACAATATCCGCGACGCGCGTTTCAGCGACATGCTGCACGCCATCGCCGATGGCAGGGACAGCGAAGACCCGCTGACGATCGGCGCGGTGCTGATGGCGGTCTTCGTCGAAAAGACGCGCGGCGACGACCGGCAGTCCGTCGCCGACCGGTTGGGCGTCGAACGCACGCGCTTGTATCGCGGACTATCACCGAATCACGGTCCGACGCCGCCCTATGAGGCGTTGTGGACCGGACGCGCCGAGAATCCTGTGTTCCTCCACGGGCTGGCGCAGTGCTACCAGCAGGCGGGCGTCGAGCTTGTGTCGAAGTGTCACGAGCGGTTGGACTACCTCGGCGTTGAGCTTGACTTCATGCGCCTGCTGGCTGAGCGTGAAGCCGCCGCGTGGGAAGCGAAGAATGAAGAAGTGGCTGCCAGTCTATACATGATGCAAAAAACGTTCTTTGACGAGCATCTTTCCGGCTGGACGGTGCGGTTTGTCGAGAAGGCGCTCGAGTCCGCCAAGAGCGACTTCTACCGCGCTCACCTGCATATGCTCGAAGGACTGCTCGAAACCGAGAAGCAAATCCTCATCTAGCCCGCGCCAGTTTCCCCTTCTGCCGGCTGGCGATGCGTACATCCGTGTTCGCGCCGCCAGCTGCGCATTTCTACCCCTGAACACATCTCGCGTCGTAAGGTGATGTTAACGCTATCTACACCGCTCGTTGCCCTACACACCCAGCGCACAAGAGAAGCAGCGCCGGTACAAAAACGGAAGAACGTCAGCGATTCCCAAAAAGCATGTACTTGCTGTGAAAAATTTATCAATACGTGCAAAATCAACACTTCCTTCGGGAGTTCGGCTGTAGATTTTGAACAGAGTTGAGAAGCAAATCGTCGTCATCACCATGACAACGCAGAGTTCGGGGAAGGTAAATACATCTGACGCCAGCTGACGCCGAAACCTACCAAACCCTGTGCGCGGGTTAACCCGCACCATCGTTTATCCGCTTTCATCTGAACCAAGCTGCACCAGATGAGCCAGCAGTATCAGCAGCAAACGAACTCATTAAACAACGCAAACGACAAGGAAGCCAACACAATGTTCATCAGCAAGACCCTCAAGAAACTCCACAATGACCAGTCTGGTGCCTCGGCGCTCGAAACCGCCATTATCTTGATCGCCTTTGTGGTGGTCGCGGCGGTGTTCGCCTTCACCATCCTGTCCGCCGGCTCCGCCTCGACCGAGCAGAGTGAGGAATCAATTTATGCCGGTCTGAAAAATGTCCAGTCGTCGATGACGACCAAGGGCGCGATAATTGCAAAGGAAGGGACAGGAGACTCAGCAGATAAAGTCGGCAGTGTCGTCTTTACCGTGTCGCTGGCGTCGGGCGGCGAACCTGTCAATATGGACGCAACCGCCACTTCGAACGTAATTGTTATCGACTATCGTGACAGTACTCAGGCATTCAGCGATCTCACATGGACGATGACGCCAATTGTTAATGACAGCGACAATCTACTAGAAGCTAATGAGCAGTTCCAGATCACGGTTACGATTGGG
>JAEVZT010000082.1 GCA_023392115.1 Chloroflexota bacterium | reverse complement strand
CGCCGACGCGCTGACGACGCGCGGCATTTATCCGTAACGGTAACGCGCTGCCGTAAAACCCATGACGAACGTTTCTGTAGGGGCGAGCCGCCGGCTCGCCCTTTTGCGTCTATGCCTGAAAAGCATGTGCGTCCCCTCACGGGCTGTGTCTCACAGCCCGTTTTGATTTTCGACCCATCCGACGCATACTATACGAACATCGGTGTCAGTGGTTATGAACGGGTTGATCGGTAACTGAATGAAACGGTTGGAGAGTCTCACCGGCGCGTTTCGGGCGAAGCTGCCCGCCAAACCCGCGGCGCAAGTCTATAAGGACGCTCTTGAGGCGGGCCGGCGAGCGAAGCTGGCGGAAGACTACCCGAAGGCGCTCGAACACCTTGAACGCGCGGTCGAACTGGCGCGCGCGGCGCAGGATCAGGCGCGGCAGATGGTGGCGACGCTCTACCGCGCCGAAGTGCTGCTCCAGCTGGGGCGCTGGGACGAAGCGGCGCAGGTAGTCGATGGGCTGTATCGCGGCGCGCAATCTGACGCCCAGCTCGCCTATATCTTCAGGGTGCGCGGCGCGTTGGCACAGGCGCGCGGCGACTGGACGGCGGCGCGGTCTGATTACGAACTGGCGCTGCGCTGCGCCCGCAACGCGGGGGTGCTCGGCGCTGAGGCGCGCGCGCTGGCACATCTTGGGAACACCTACCTGCACGAAGGGAACGCCAGTTACGCGGCGCATCTGCTGCGCGAGGCGGTGACGAAGCTCAACGCGGCGGGCGATGTCGACGAGAGCAGCCCGGTCGTTGGAGCGCTCGGGCAGGCGTTGGTCAGCAGCGGGCAGGAAGTTGAAGGGCAGCATTTGCTTGAACGGGCGCTGTCGCTGGCGGAGAGCACCGGCAGTCGCGCTTACGAGCGCCACTGGGCGGCAGTGCTCGGCGGGCGGGCAGCGTCGGAAGGGCGTTTCCATGACGCGAAGGGACTCTACGCGCGGGCGCTGAAGTTATTCGACGCAGAAACGCCGATTCCTGCTTACATTACAACGTTGTGCCAGTTGAGCAAAGTGTGTTTGAGCCTGCGCGAGCATCAAGAGGCGCTCGAGCATGCTGAAACTGCCGTCCGCGCGGGCGAGGCGTTAGGCGACGATGCGGCGATGCTGCCGGCCCGAGGGGCGCTCGGCGTGGTGCTGCGCGCGCTCGGCAGAAGCGCCGAAGCGATCCCTCATTTGCAGGCTGCAAGCGCCGACGGGGCACAGACGGATGTTCTCCGCAGTCTGGCGGCGGCGCAGTCGGACAGCGGCGATGCCGACGCGGCGATCGCCACCTACAAGCGTGCGCTTCAGGCGGCGGAGGCGGGCGAAGCGCGGCTCGAAGTGGCGCAGGCGCGGCGTGATCTCGGGCTCACCTACCTCAAGCTCGGACAGCACACGGCGGCGATCCACGAGTGGAGCGCGGCGCTGGCGATCTATGAGGAGCGCAAGGCACATGCGCAGGCGGCTAGGCTGTACTGCGACATCGCCGGGGCACGTAAAGCGCTCGCCCAGAACCAGCGGGCGATGAAGGATTACGAACAGGCGCTGATGCTCCTCAGTTCGGTCGACGAGAACGACCTCGAAACGCGCGGGCTGGTGCTGTCGAACGCGGCGAATGCTTTCGCCGAACAGGGCGATGTCGAGTCGGCAGACTCATTCTTCAACGAAGCGATCACGCTTGCCGACCGGGTTGGCGATCGGGCGGCGGAGTCGACGCGCTGTGGCAACTATGGCTGGTTTCTACTGCTCGTCGGGCGTCCACGCCGGGCGATGGCGAACCTCGAACGCGCCCTTCAGTTGAGCAAACAGCTTAAGATGGGGCTGCACACTGCCGTTCAGACCGACAATCTCGGGCTGGTGTATGACGCGCTCGGCGACCACGTCACGGCGCTCGACTATCACCAGCAGGCGCTGCAGATGGCGCGGGAACTCGGAAACGCGTACTGGCAGGCGATGATCAAGATCAATCAGGGGAACACGCTGCTGTCGCTGGCGCACGTCGACAATGCGAGCAGCTTATTCGATGACGCGCTCGTTTACGGTCGAGAGAGCGGTCGGGCAGAAGTCGTGACCGCCGCGCTGACCGGAGCGGCGCAGGTCGCGCTCGGACGGCGGCAGCTTGAAGCGGCGTCTGCCGCCATCGACGAGGCGATCGCGCTGGCGCGGAAAGCGGATTTCCGCCGCCTGCTCGCCGACGCGCTGTCGGTGCGCAGCCATTATTACGCCCTCGCCGAACAAGCGCAGGAGGCGATCAGCGCGTGGGAAGAAGCGCAGAAGCTGTACGCCATGCTGCACATGCCGCAGGCGAAGACTCAGCCGGCGTGGCTGACGCGCCCGCATACACCGGCTTAGAGCGCGCCCCTGTCCCACAAGCCGATCGCGTTGCCATCGGGGTCGGCGATGATGGCGTACGTCCCTTTGCCGGGGACGGTCGTCGCTTCCTGAATCAGCTTCGCGCCCATTTCCTGCGCTTTCGTCAGCAGGGCGGGGATGTTGTCGGTCTGGATGTAGGCGATCGTGCCAACGGGGTGTTCGGTCATCAGGTTGAAGCCGCCGCCGATTTCGCCGCTTGCCCCGTAGCTGAACATGCCGTAGTTGGTATCGGCGTCGTAGGTCGTTTCCCAACCGAACAGATCGGCGTACCAGCGCATCGCTTTCTTGACGTCCTTGACCTGAAACTCGACGTGGACGATCGGGTGTGGCATGGCGATCTCCTGCTCGACTCGTTGACGTAGGCGGAATATAGC
>JAEVZT010000033.1 GCA_023392115.1 Chloroflexota bacterium | reverse complement strand
CACCCGCAGCGCCTGCGGCAGGATGATCATCCGCAGCACGTCGCTGTACGACAAGCCGAGCGCGCGCGCCGCTTCCACCTGTCCCTTCGGCACGGCGAGGATGCCCGCGCGCACGATTTCGGCGATGAACGCCGAGGTGTAGATCGTCAAGCCGAGCAGCAGCGCCATGTATTCGGGCGAAATTTGCGTCCCGACGGTATAGCGGAAGTTGGTCTTTTCCGGCAGTCGGAAGATCAGCGGCGACCGCGCGTAAGCCAGTTCATCTTGCGGCGTCAGCAGTTCCGCCGCGCGCGCCTCTTCGATGCTCATCAGCGTCGGCTGTCCCTCGGCGCTCGTCACCGGGATCGCGCTCGGCGTCGGTTCGGCGCTGATCACCGCCCAGCCGACGACGGCGAGGATGGCGACTGCCAGAAAGCCATACCACACGCGCGGGAATTTCTGTCCGGTCGTCTCGGTCACGCGCCCGAGGAAAATCCACAGGATGAACGCCACCGCCGCGCCGAGCGCGACGAATGCCAGCCATTCGGCGAACCGCCCAGTCGGTAAAATTTCAGGAAAAGCAAAGCCGCGAATGTTGAAAAAGACCCATGGCTGTAGCTCGAAGCGCAGCGCGTTGGACGGAATCATCCCATAGCGCGCGCCGACCTCGCCGAGCGCGATGATCGCCAGCAAGACCAGCGCTCGCGCTTCGCTTGAGAACCGTCGCAGCACCCGCCATACCACCAACCCTATCACGATGTAGGCAAAGAAGCGCAGCGGGATCGCCGTATAGCCTTCCTGCGGGATGGCGAGGCTCTGCTGGAACGTCGGCAGGCTCAACATGACGACGAAGTACCAGATGAATAACTGCACCAGCAGCGGGGTGTTCCGCAGAAATTCGACGGTCACGTACGAAATCGTGCGGAGCAGCCAGTTCGCGCTGAGCAGGAATATGCCCAAGAAGATGCCAATCACGGTCGACAGGACTAAACCGGCGACGACAATGCGGATCGTGTTGGCAAACCCGACGGTGTACGCTTCCCAGTACGTGCTGCTGGCGGAGTACCACTCGGGCTTTTCGCCGATGTCAAAACCGGCGCGGTTCTGCAGGAATGTCAGGTTCGGCGTCAGGTTGCGTTCTGAGAGGGCAGAAAAAATGCTCGCCGGCAGCCCGTAGACCGCCGCGATCAGGATAATGGCGAAAATGATCTGTCCGATGATTTGCAGCACGCGGATGTCGCGCACGTAGCTGATGAGGCTCTTTGTCCGGGGCTGAATGGCTGCCATCGGGGTTGTTTCTCCAAAAAACTTGCCAACAATCTAAAAGCAGTAGGGGCACTGAAATGTGCCCCTACGCCTAAACTTCATCGTAACGATTAACGGAACGGCATCGCGTAGAGCAGACCGCCGTCCGTCCACAGCGCGTTCAGACCGCGCGGCAGCGCGAATGGTGTATCGGGTCCGAGGTGACGGTTAAACACCTCACCGTAGTTGCCGACCTGCTGCAAAACCGTGACCATGAAGTCGTTGGCAATGCCGAGGTACGAACCGGAAGCGTTGTCGCCAACGCCGAGCAGACGCTGAATGTCAGGCGATTCGCTGGTGAGGAAATCGCCGACGTTCTCGCTCGTGATGCCGAATTCTTCAGCCTGAATCATGCCATAAACCACCCAGCGGACGATGTCGGCGAACTGCGGATCAGACTGGGGCGACAGCGGACCGAGCGGTTCCTTGCTCAGCGTGATCTCAAGGATCGTGTGCGCGCCCGGGTCTTCAGCCGTCGACCGGTAGGCGATCAGACCGCTCTTGTCGGTCGTGAAGGAGTCGCAGCGACCGCTCAGGTAGCCTTCCCACGTTGCGGCGGCGTCGGCGAACACCTGCGGGGTGTACGACAGACCGCGCGAGTCGAACGCATCGGCGAGGTTCAGCTCGGTGGTCGTGCCGCTCTGAACGCAGACCGACGCGCCATCGAGTTCTTCAATCGTGGTGATGCCGGTTTCGGTGTAGACCATCAAGCCCTGACCATCGTAGAAGGTCGTTGGGCCGAAAGTCGCTCCCCACACGACATCACGGCTGAGCGTCCAAGTGGTATTACGCGACATCAGATCGATCTCACCGCTCTGAATCGCCGCCTGACGCTCGCCGGCTTGCAGCGGACGGTACGACACCGCGTTGGCGTCGCCCAGAATGGCGGCAGCAACCGCGCGGCAGAAATCGACGTCGAAGCCTTCGTACTCGCCCGCGTCATTCAGCGTGGCAAACCCGGCAAGGCTCGTGTTAACGCCGCAGATCAGTTCCCCACGATCGATGATCCGCTGGGTGACGGGACCGAGTTCGACCGTGACATCGTCCTGTGCCAGAACGAGCACGCCCGACAGGGCGAACGTCATAACAAGAGTGAACAGAATCAATACAGAACGCTTTAGCATAGACCTCTCCCCGTAATAAATTGATGCAGTCCAATTGGATATAGCAGCATACCACGCGGCTCTTGCGCAAGTGGTATGAACGTGCTCGCAGTGTAACTTACCCTTCGGAAAGTTGTCAAACAATATTTCCACAAATCGAATTGACGGTTATTTGTGATCTATGCCTGATGCGACGCCTGCACGTCGTGCAGCTTGCGCAGCAGCAGGTCGCGGATTTCACCAGCTTCCGCATGTCGCTTGAGCGCCTTCTTTGAAAACAGCAGTTCACCATTGACGGTGAATTCAAAGACGCCGCCCTTGCCCGGTATGAGCTTCCACGAAGCAACGAAGTATTCGATCTCACGCTCGCCCAAAATTTCAGCCGTCAACCTGACGGCGCGCTCGGTGTATTTTCACGCGGCGCAGTATTCAAGCGTGACCTCAAGTAGAGGCTGCTGCATACGCACTATCTCCTTTCGGTTTTGAATGGCTATTGACACTATACCGCGTTTGCGCAAAACGCGAAACTTTCGCTCCAACCCAATAGAAAGCCTTCATAAGAAATTTGGGAAAAATTCACGTCGCCAAAAGGCGGATGCCGATAGAATGTAAGAAGTCGTTAGGATGCACCGCTCACACGCGACGAAAGAAACGGGTTATGAACAGCAGGGTAGAAGAAACAATACAGATGTACGTCGGCTTACGCACGCGCGGACAGGACGCCAATACCGTCTTGCAGACCCTGCGCTTTCGCATTGAGCTGCTTGATGCCGGGTCGCGCGCTGAGGTTGTACGCCGAGTGCGCGATTGGGAAACCGAACAGGCTGCGCCCGTCGCCGTTCAGCCAACACCTATCAAGCGGATAAAGACAATTCAGCATGACCCCGCACCCATCAGCAGCGCGAAGGCGGACGCCACCGTCTGCCCGAAGTGTGGCAGATCGAACGATCCAGTCGAGGTCTTCTGCTATCACTGCGGGCAGTTCCTGTGCGCCGAAACAAGCAGCTACGATACGGTCAGGTTCGGCGACTCCGAACCACTTGCTAACCACTCGGACTATTTCAGCGCGGACTCAACGCTGATTCTGCAAGTCGCCGCCACCAACCAGACGTACAAGGTTCGCCCGGCGGAATGCCAGCATGAAATCATTCTCGGTCGCGCCGTCGGCGGTACGATGCGCCCTGACATTGACCTGTCGAACGATGGCGGTAACGACATGGGCGTGTCGCGTTTGCACACCGCGCTCCAGTACGACCACAAGCAGAACGCTGTGACCCTCACCGATTTGCGCAGCGCCAACGGCACGTTCATCAACGGGCAGCGCCTGCACGCGCAGGAAGTCCGCGTTCTGCGTCACGGCGACGAACTCCGGCTCGGACGGCTGGTCTTGCGCGTCTACTTCTACCACCCGCCCATCGACAAGAGCGGCAAGTGACAGCGACATTCCAAACCGGCAGGCTAAATCAAATCGAGCTTAGCGCCGGTGTTTTATTGAACCTGTCTTGACCGCAGCTTGAAGACAGGACGCATTTAAGGTTGATGGGTTTTGTGCCGCCGTAGTCTCAAAGCCTACGGCTACTGGAACTCCCTTTAAGCCCGCTGAAGCGGGCTGTTCAGCCCCGTTCACGGGGCTTTCTTCCCCTAGCCCGACGCTTTGAGCGTCGGGCAGCGCGCTCAACACCCGGACTTAATTTTACCCCGACATGTCGATCGTCGGCGTGGGGATGACCGACAGCCCGCCGAGCGGGATGATCGTCGGGCTGCCGCCCGACTGCGCCGCCCCGCCGTCAATTGGCGGGATGGCTGTCGCCGCGCCGGGATCGGTCGTCGGCGGCAGGAGCAAACCCGGATCAGTTGTCGGCTGCGCCGTCGGCGCGACGTTGTTCACGCCGATGTCGAGCGTGCGGTAGATATAGCCGCCCTCGTTCGAGAACGCCGCCAGACGCAGCCGGTACGCCCCATTCGGCACGCCCGTCGTGTTCCACTGCGCGAGGACGCCGTTGTTCACCTGTGTATTGAACGGGCCCGCGACGACCGCATACTGCTCGGGGTTGTTGAGCGACGCGACTTCCAACTGGTAACGGTTGAGGTTCGGCGCGATAACCGCCCCGGTGATATCAACCGTGCCCGACAGCGTTTGTCCGGCGCTCGGCGCGCTGAAGCCGATCTGCGGTTTCTGCATGTTCGCCGTGCAGGCGTTCTCCGGCGCGGGTTCGATCGGCGTCTGGATGCCGACGCGCTGCGCCCACGCCTGCCCTTCGCCTGTACTCAGCCACGCCCGCGCCGACGGATCGTCGATGTTCGCGAACGTGCCGGTGATCACGCTTTCGGTGCAGAACTCGTTCGCGCGCATCCCCGTCCACGTGTCGATGGCGATCGTCTGGACGAACGCCTCGGTCGCCGGTTGCGGCGGCTGCGACTGGAGGAAAACCTCGGTGCGCACCGTACAAGGTGACGCGCCTTCCTGATAGATTGTCCCCGTTTCGTCGCAAATCTGGTAATCGACGATCCCCTGTGGCGCGGCGAACGCTTCCGGCTGCCTGCCCTCAAGCGCCGTCCGCATGACCGAGTTCCACACGGGCACCGCCGACGTCTGCGTCGAACCGGTCGTTGGTCCGTTGTCGACCCGCCCGATCCACACGCCGACGACCGTGTTGCGCGTGAAGCCCATCGTCCACAGGTCGCGGTTGTCGTTGCTCGTGCCGGTCTTCGCGCCGACCAAGCCGGGATAACCGTCGAGCGCCAGACCGGAATTCAAGCCGAAGGCTGACGCGCGGGCGTTATTGTCGCTCAGGATGCTCTGCATCAGGTAGGCGATCTGCGGCTGGATGGTCTGCGTCGGTTCAGTTCGCCCCGGAACGGGGATCGTTTCGCCGTCCGCCGACGTGATGCTGGTGATCGAGAAC
>JAEVZT010000650.1 GCA_023392115.1 Chloroflexota bacterium | reverse complement strand
TCAGCTGCTTGAAGCTGATGGCTGGTATCTCGCTCGAACGACAGGAAGCCATCGCCAATTCAAGCATAAGTCGAAACCGGGAGTGGTTACAGTTGCAGGTAAACCGTCGCAAGATATGCCAAAAGGTACGGTGAATAACATCTTGAAACAGGCGGGCTTGAAATCCCGACGAGATGAGGAAGACTAAACGCCATGCGTTATGCGATTGTGATTGAGCATGATGAAGAAACGGGAAGCTATGGCGCTTATGCTCCCGATCTGCCCGGTTGTGGAGCGGCGGCAGACTCGGTGGATGAAGTGCTGAATCTCATTCGAGAAGCCGTCCAACTGCACGTCGAGGCGCTGCGTGAAGACGGCTTACCAGTGCCGGCGCCGAGCACGCTCGTCGAGTATGTAGAAACTTCAGCCTAACGCACGGAAGTGTTGGTGTCGCTCACTCCTGCGTGACGACGGCGGCGAGCTGCGCGCTGACGAGTTCGAGCAGCATGACCTGCTGCTGCGTGATCGATCCCGGTTGGCTCCGTCCGGCGACGATCACGCCGTAAGCGTTCGGCTTGCCAACCGCCGTGCAGGCGACCGATCCCAGATGCCCCTGTGCGACAAGCGCGTAACTGACGTCATCCTGTGGACTGGCGACGCGGCTTTGCCCGGTCTGCGCGACCCAACCGACAATGTCTTCGGCGGTCGCCTGCTGCGGGGCGATCGCTTGCAGTTGGGGCGGGCCTTCCTGCGCCCGCAGCGACAGCATCAGCGGTTCGGCAGTATCGACGCGGTAGAAGGCGACGTAATCGTAGTCGAGATCGCGGCAGGCGCTGACGGCTGCCTGCTGCTTGCCCATTTCACCGACCGCTCTGCGGAGCGCCTTCGCAAATTCGCGCACGTGCGGAATCGTATCGGCGCGCAGTGTTTCCAAGCGCCGTTCGGACATTAAGCGCTTGATGCGGCGGACGAGGTCGTCATTCGTGAACGGCGCGGTGCTGACATCGTCGGCTTGTCCGGGGATAGCGAAGTCGGCTTCCTCGTCGACGACGACGATCAGCAGGCGCGGATAGGTATAGCGCAGTTCAAGGATCATCTGGTGCGCCTGATCAAGATGACTGTCGAGCACCAGCACGTCGACGTGATTCTCGCGGCTTTCCAGCACCTCGAACGCTTCGTTGACGTCGGTCGCCAACGTCAGGTTGAATTCCGCGAAAGCCGCGAGATTCTTATAGTACCGTCCGGCAGCATCCCGGCGTACAGTCACCAATAGGTCGATCTGACTCATTCCCCGTCCCTATGATAAGTTCAACGCTTGCCCGCCGCGCTGCTGGTCGCCAGCGCGAGCGCGAGAAGTTGGCGCAAGCCGAAGGCGATTGGTTTGACCTCAATGTACTCGTCCAGCCGGTGCGCGTTCCCGCCGCGCGTGATGCCCACGGTCACGGCAGGGCAGCCCTCCGACAGCGGGATGTTGGCATCGGTGCTGCCGATTTCGAGCGTCCCGCGCACGCCGAGCTGGTCAAGTGCCGCCAGCGCCGCGCTCACCAGCGGGTGAGACGGCGCGAGCGCTCCCGCCGGACGATCGCCGACCGTCTCGACGGTAAAGGTTAGTTCAGGCGTTTGCAGCGCGCTGATGTGCGCGCGCACTTCCGACTCGAGCCGCGCCAGCGACGTCCTGTTCTCTGAGCGCATGTCGAGCCACAGGCTGGCATTGGTGGCAATGGCGTTGATCGCCTCGCCACCCTCGATCATGCCGATGTTAAACGTCGTGCGCGGCGAGGATGGTGGCTGCATTGACGTTAGGCGCGCGCCGAGCTGGACGATGGCATGGGTCGCGCTCGGTCGCCCGAAATGCAGCCAGCTGTGCCCGCCGGAAGTCGTCGCCGTGATCTTCAGGCGGCGCACCGCGATTGCGGCGTGGTAAACGTGTCCGAATGCCAGCCCCTCAAGGTTGATCACCGCGCCGACCTTCTCTCGCAGCGACTCGTATGCCGCGCGCATCCCGCCGAGATCGCCTAGACCTTCTTCGCGCGTGGTTGCGACGAACCACAGATCGCAGGCGGGAACGATTCCCCTAACGCGCAAGACCTTCGCCAGCGCCAGCAGCCCGGCGACGCCGACGCTGTTGTCACCCAATCCCGGACCATAGATCAGATCGCCGTCGCGACGGATGGAGAGATCGGTATCCGCCGCGAAAATCGTATCGGTGTGCGCGGCGATCATCACTCCCGGCACACCCGACTGCGCGCCCGGCAGCCGACCGAAGACGTTGTAAACGTCGTCGATGTCGACGTCGCTTAAGTCCAGCGCGCGAAGGGCGGCGGCGACGTACTGCGCGCGCGCCAGCTCGGCGAAGGTCGGCGCGGGAATCTGCTGGATAGCGATCGCCTGATCGACAGTCCACTGCGCGAGCTGATCGAGTGTGGAGTCCGGTATTTCGTCCAATGTTTACCCATTCTGAACGGCGGCGTCAAACGCGAAATCAGCGAAAGCTTACCTCAAGATGGGCAAGTTGTGCAGTGATTCAGTTTGACCCTCTCGCAAAGCCGACTATAATCGGTAATTCCTACTTGAGTTTCATCGCCGGGAGGACGACATGGGGGTGGCGAACGTACTGCTAGTCGAGCGCACCGGGGCGCAGCGTGACTCCTTCGCGGAGGCGCTGCGGAAACGCTACAGCGTAACCACCGTTGCCAGCGGCAAGCAGGCGTTGACGCTTGCCCGTGAAAACGCCTATCACGTCGTCGTCCTCGACGCGATTTCGATGCGTACCCCCGGCGACCGCATTGCCAAGCAGCTCAAGGACGGCATCGGCGCGATCCCGCTGATTCACCTGCATCCCGGCACGAAGGGCAGCGCATCGAGCAGCGCCGACGTGATCCTGTTCCAGTCGTTCACCTCGCGTAAGGTGATCAACGCCATCGAGCGCGTGTTGAACGTCAAAGTGCGCAGCACCGACGATGTGGTCAAGTGTGGTCCGTTCTCGATCAATCTGGCACAGCGCGTGCTGACCGCCAACGGGCAGGAGACGACGCTCACGCCGAAGTTGACGCTGCTCGTCGAGATGTTTCTACGCCACCCCGGCGTGACGCTCGACCGCAAGCAGTTGATGGAGCAGGTGTGGCACACCGACTACCTCGGCGACACGCGCACGCTCGACGTGCATATCCGCTGGTTTCGCCGCGCCATCGAAGTTGACCCGGGCAACCCGCGTTACCTCAAGACCGTGCGCGGGGTGGGTTACCGGCTCGACATGCCGGAGATAACGCCGCCCGCTGAGCAAAATGCGGCGCTCAGCTTGGAAAACGCCTGACACACGAAATACAAAAACCGGCTGCGCAAGCCGGTCTTTTTGGCGGAATAGAGAGAACAGCTTACAGAAAACGGTTTACAGTAAGTGTTTCGCGGTTCTTACTGTCAACTGAAAACTGTGAACTGTAAACTTTTTAGCTCTGTGCGCTGCGCTTCATCGCTTCGAGCTGCTTCATTAGGCGGCTCTTGCGGCGGGCGGCATTGTTCGGGTGGATGACACCCCTGCTGGCGGCTTTGTCGAGGTCGCGAATCGCGATACGGGTCGCTTCGACCGCCGCGTTCAGGTCGCTGCCTGTCTGTGCCGCACGGGCTTTTCTGACGAAGCTGCGGGCGCGGCTGCGGAACATGCGGTTGTGGTCGCGCCGCTTCTCGTTTTGACGGATTCGCTTAATCGCAGAACGTGTATTTGCCATGTGTTTCGCGCGGCTTCACCGAGAGCGCCGCAAACTCCTCTCAAAAAATCGATTCGCGGAATATCTGGCGATTCTACACACGATTTCCGCCTATGTCCAGCGTGGATTACGCGCTGAGCAAGCCGAACGCGAACCATGCCGCCGCGCCGATGTTGGCGAGCGTCAAGACGACCGCCAGCAGCACGAGCAGCAGGGGGGCGCGCTCGCGCGTGCCGGGCAGCCGCGTCGGCTTGATTTCCGCCGGAATGCTCTCGAATAACTCGCCTTCGCCCGGTTCGAGGAACGCCTCGTCCGCGTCCTGATCGATGTCATAGAGCAGTGACGCCACGTCGTCGTCTTCATCCTCGACTGCCGGCGCGGGAACTTCTGCTGCGGGCGGTGGCGCGGCGGCGGGCATCCGGCGCGGCGGTGGCGGCGGTTCGATTTCGTAGTCGCTGTCGTCGAATGACGGCGCGGTGACGGCTGAACGCAGGAAATCATCGTCGTCGATGTCGAACTCGGTGAACGGCGAGGCAGGACTGTCGGTGTCGAACGAGGCGGCGCTCGGCGCTGACTGTTGGCTGGTCGGCAGGTTGAGCGTCGACACCCATGCGTCAAGGTCTGCCTGCGTCGGCTCTTTGGGCGCGGGCGCTTGCCATGGCGGCGGGACGTGGTTCGGCGGCGCTGGTACGTCCCACTCGACGCTGGTCGCGGTAGCGCGGGCTTGCAAAGGTGTCGTCGGCGGAGTCATGTCGGTCAGGCTGTCGGACGCCTTCGACGCCAGATAGGCGACACCCTGTTTCGCTCGCTCGTTGTTCGGGTTGATTGCCAGTACGTTTTCGAGGCAGGTGCGTTGGTCTTCAATCGAGTCGAGCACGCCGCTCAACCACAACCACGCCTGTTCGTTGTACTGGTCGAGTTCGACCGCCTTCAGGAGAAGAATGCGTCCTTCATCCTTATTTCCCGCTTTG
>JAEVZT010000637.1 GCA_023392115.1 Chloroflexota bacterium | reverse complement strand
ACGCTCGACAGCGCGCTCGAAGGCGAGCAGGTGGCTTTTGACCTGACCGACGGCGTCTTCACGGTTCAGGGCGCGAACATCCTCGACGTTGACAACATCGCGTCGAACGGCGTCTTCCACGTCCTCGAGGGCGTGATCCTGCCACCCGCGCTCGCCGCCGAACTCGCGCCCGCCGAAGAGGCGACGCCGGAAGCCGAAGCGACGCCCGAAGCGACGCCCGCCCCGGCTGCGGAAACCAGCCGCCCCGACCTGATCGCCCTGCTCGAAGCCGACGCTGATGGGCGTTTCACAACGCTGCTGACGGCGCTCAATGCGGCGGGGTTGACCGAAACGCTGCGCGGTGAGGGTCCTTTCACCGTCCTCGCGCCGACCAACGACGCCTTCGTCGCGGCGATGGAAGCGACAGGGCTTTCAGCAACCGACTTCATCGCCAATCCCGACATGCTGGCGCAGGTTCTGAACTACCACGTCATCCCCGGTCGCTACTTCTTCCGCAACCTGACCGGCGGACCGACGCTCGACACGGCGCTTGAAGGCGAACAGGTGGCGTTCGACCTGACCGACGGAGTCTTCACGGTTCAGGGTGCGAACATCCTCGACGTTGACAATATTGCGTCGAACGGCGTCTTCCACGTCCTCGAGGGCGTGATCCTGCCGCCGTCGCTCGCCGCCCAACTGATGCCCGAACCGACAGTTGAAGCCGAAGCGACAGAAGCGCCGGGCGCAGCGCTCGATCCGAGTGCTGGACACGTCCGTTTCGCGCACCTGTCGCCTGACTTCGGCGCGGCGGATATTTACGTCGGTGACACGCTGACCGCCGAAGCAGTTGCACCCGGCACGGTCAGCGACTGGATGGACTACACCGGTGCGCTCAATGTCGGCGTTGCGCCCGCCGGCGGCGACGCAGCGACAACCGTTGTCGGCGACATCCCGGCGGGAAGCTGGATCACCGTCGCGGTGATCGGCACATCGGCTGGCGACTCGCTCCGCATCCACTTCATCACCGAGGACTTCAGCCCCACGCCCGATGGACAGGCGCGCGTCAGCTTCTTGCACGCCGTCGAAGGGTTAGGAACGGTTGACGTGCTCGTGAATGAAGCGCTGCTGATCGGCGCGCTCGGTTACCCCGGCACGATCGGCGACAACGACGGTTTCGACAGCCGCCACCTCGGCGCGGCAGTCTATGACTTCCAGATCGTCGCCAGCGGCACGGTGTCTCCGGCAGCAATCGACTTGAATGACCTCGCGTTGAGCGAAGGCTCGAACTACTTGATCGCCCTCGTCGGCGCGCCCGGCGCGTCGCGCGCGATCGTCGTTCCGACGGCAGTTCCGGTCGCTGCCGAATAGGCAGACGATACGATCACAGCAGAGGCGGGCACACAAGCCCGCCTCTTTGTTTGCCTTCCCACCGCTGCCCCTCTTGATCCCCGGCGGCTGCTCGCCTACACTACTTTTCGACGCGGGTTTGGTTTACGATTGCCTGAGATGAGTCGACACAAAGGGTGATGTAACCCATGCTGATCAACGAACAAACGATCGCCGAACTGCTCCAGCTTGGCGGGCAGTATTTCCTCCCGATCGCCGCCCTGCTGCGCGCGCTGTATTCGGGGCTGCGCGGCAAATTTCCGGAAGGGCTTGGGGAAATTGGGCTTGCGAGTCTGTTCGCAGGGCTGACCGCCATCGCCGGTCACGAGCAGCCGGATTTTCAGTCGCTCCTGCTTGAGATAACCGGCAACACAGTCTTGATGGCGGGCTTGCTGGCGTTCATCATGACGTACCTGCTCCGCATCCCGTTCAGCGGCTTGATCGTCGACGGCATCGTCGGCGGCGTGATCGGGCTGCTGGCGTGGCTGGGCTGGACGTATATCTTGGGGAATCCGTTCCCGTGGTGGTCGCTGCCGCTGGGCATCGCCGCCGGCGCTGCCGGGTTCGTCCTCCTGCGCATGCTGCTGCGCCAGATCGGACGGCTGGTCAAGATCGCTACCTACTTCATCATCATCGGCGTGGTCTTCGTCGTCATCGGCGGGGGGCTTTACCTGCTCCTGCCGCTGCTCCAGACTCCGGCGTAATCCGATCCCTCAAGCCGGAGGTTCGTCGGGAGCGCGCGTTTCGGCGGATACGGTCTTGACCGGAGCGGTATCCGCCGGTAGTTCGGGCATGGCGGGGATTGTTGAGGGCGGCGCTGTAGCGGACGCCGTCGCCGACGGCGGCGCTTCGACCATCACCGCCAGCGTGTTAATCAGGTCAGCGCGCAGCCTCTGCTGGAATTGGCGCGGCGTCTCACCCTGCCGCTGCCCGAAGAAGGCGTAGGTGAAGTTCTCCTGAATGCTGCCGCTGCCGATGTTGATTTCCGGCTGCCACTCATCGACCAGCTGCCAGTTCCCGTCGACACATTGATGCAGTTCAAACAGAATGTTGACCTCGCCGTGCGCCCCGCGCAGGCGCAGGTCAAGCGCGATCGGCAGCATCATGTTGCGCTTGTTGATCTTGCGGAAGAACTCGCGCAGCAGCCTGTTTGCCGCCGGAGTGACGGCGCTTTGTGCCTTGCGATGATCGAGGGACGCGGTTTTGCGGACAGCGCGGTCGATCGTGCGCGCGACGCGCTGCGTGCCGATCGTCTGGCTGCGCTGGACGCGCCCGTACATATCGTACTGGCTCAGACGCGCCGCCGTCACGCGCCAGCCCGCCAGTTTGCTGCCGTCGACGCCGACGAGACGCTTGCGCGCGGTAAATGCGCCCGGCTGGCATGGGAGGGGCAGCGCGTCATTCTGCGCATGCTGCTGCCATAACTGGCGGCGTCCGGGCGTGGTATTCGGATCAAGGTAGATGTTGGTAACGTAGGGAACTTGCCAGTTCGGGAACGTCGGCGGGCGCGAGAATAAGACGCGCAGGATAACCGTGAACAGCCACAACAGGATCAGCGCGACGCCGATCACGCCGATGATCAGCGCGACCTGAATCGGATCAGTCGTATCAAGGTTAATGCCGAACGGCAGCGTTGATTCGGGCGCGGGCGTAACTTCCGGGCTAGCACCTCCCGAGTCGGGCGTGTATTCAGGGATCGGCACGCTGATCGGCGCGATGTTGCCCTGCCGGGTACGGATGCTGATCGGCGGCAGGTCGCGCACGCCGATCGTCGCTACGAGCGACTGGCGCGTCCCTGACGGGAACCGGCGCACCGGAAAGTCAAGCGAGACGGTGTACTGGCTTTCGCCCGCTTCAAGCGGCGGCACTTCAGTCGATGCGATCTCTTCTTCGCTGTCCGACGTCAACAGCCACGCCGTGACTTCGGTTGTCGCCGTCGCGCCGTTGTTGATGACTTCGAACTGGACAAGGATCCGTTCTCCGTCGGGCGACAGGCTGTAGCGAATGTTGCGGATCAGGTAATCGATCGTCACCGCCTGCTGCGCCGCCAGCGGGAACGCCGCCAGCAGCGCGATCAACAAAGCCAGAAGTGCCGTCTTTTTCATAGTCCCCTTCGCCGCCGGTGACGCCCACTTGAGTAAGCCTGTCCCTTAACTATATTCAGAAACGGCGGGCTTTCCAAGTCGCGCGGGCGGCGCTTGCCCGACGATGGAGGCTTACCCGACGAGTTCAAAGCGCCATATGCCGCCGTTGAAGCTGGTGAAGTACAACTCGCCGTCTTCGTCCTCGCCGAAGGAGCTGATCGCCTGCCCCGTGCCCTGTTTGAAGACGTCGTTGTGCCACACACCGGCGTCGTCACGGTAGGCGTACCACATCCAGCCCGAGCCAAAATCGGCGTACAGGTAGACGCCCTGCAAGTCGGGAATCAGGCTGCCCCGGTAGACATAGCCGCCGGTGACGGAAATGCCCATGTTATGCCCGTACTCTGCAACCGGCATAACCACGTCGGCGGGCGCGGGCTGTCCCGAATACGGCTGGCTGCCTTCGTAGAAGTTCCAGCCGTAGTTGACGCCGCCGGGGCTGTCAGCCGGTTCGAAGTTGATCTCCTCAACCGCGTTCTGCCCGACGTCACCGATGTACATATCGCCGGTGGCGCGGTCGAATGTGAAGCGCCACGGGTTACGCAGCCCGTATGACCAGATTTCCGGCGCGGCGTTCGGGTTCGCGGCGAACGGATTATCGGCGGGGATGGCATACGGATCGCCGCCGTCAACATCGATTCGCAGAATTTTGCCGAGCAGCGAACCGAGATTTTGCGCGTTGTCTTGTGGATCGCCCTGCGAGCCGCCGTCGCCAAGCCCGATGTAGAGATAGTCGTCAGGACCAAAGACCATGTGCCCGCCATTATGATTCTGGTACGGCTGTTCCTGCGTCAGAAGGATGTACTCGCTTTGCTGGTCGGCGAGGTTGGGATCGTCAGCCGAGACGTTGTAGCGGGCGACAATCGTATCTCCGGTCGGCAGGTCGCTGTAGTTGACGTAGAAATAGCCGTTCTCGGCATAATTCGGGTGGAACGCCAGCCCGAGCAAGCCCTGCTCGTTGCCGCGCGTCGTCACCTTGGCGGAAATGTCGAGGAACGGCGTCTGCAGGCGCTGCCCATCCTGCACAATCCAGATGCGTCCCAACTGCTCGACGACGAACAGCCGCCCCGAACCATCGCCCGCGCCGGTGACGTACAGCGGGCGGTTGAAGCCGCTTGCCACCTCGACAAACTGCACGGCACTCGGATCAACCGGCGTCGCGCGCCCCGCTTCCTGCGCGCCGGCAGCTGACAGGCTCAACAAGCACATCACTAACAACAGGAACACGGCTGCTTTTCTCATCGATACCTCTCACCAATCCACTTGAGCTAACGGTAAGTCCTGCATCCCTAGCCAACACCTCACCCCGTGTAACCTTCGGTTACCCTGCCCCTCTCCATACGGTTGAGGACGGGACACACTTAATAATGATGGGCTTTGTGCCGCCGTAGGCTCAAAGCCTACGGCTGTTTCAACCCCCTGTAAGCCCGCTCAAGCGGGCTGTTCAGCCCCGTTCACGGGGCTTTTTTCCCGTAGCCCGACGCTTTG
>JAEVZT010000573.1 GCA_023392115.1 Chloroflexota bacterium | reverse complement strand
TCTCAAAACGGAGTTCGCCGCTGACAGGGTCGATCAACAGGATCGACGCCGACTCGGTGTCGGTCAGTTCGGTCGCCGCAGCGGTGATGCGGCGCAGCAGCGCGACATGATCGAGCGTCGAGTTCAGCTGGTTGCTGATCTCGATGATGCGCTCGTAGCGGGCAAGGAGTTGGCGATAAGTTGAGGAATCGTTGCTATTATCTGACCGGGCGACGGTCATGCGGGCTACTCCAGAAGGGACACAATTTCAGGCAGGATTTCCGCCGCGTTCCCGTGGACGACACGTGTCGCGCGGGAGTCGAGAAACGTCGGCTGCAAGTTGATGATCACCAGCTTGGCGCCATGACGCAGTACCAACTGCGGCAAATCGCTGGCAGGCGCAACTTCAAGTGACGACCCGATGACGATCATCAGGTCGGTCAGGCGGGCGGCTTCTTTCGCTAATTGGACTTCGCGGTACGGCAGCTGTTCGCCGAACAGAATCACATTAGGCTTGAGCACGCCACCACAGCCGGGACAGCGCGGGACGCGCGAATCTTCCAACAGCCGCTCGATAAACGGTTCAGCCGGAAACACGGCGAAACAGTGGGTGCAGGTCGTCTCGCGGAGATGTCCGTGAAGCTCATAGACCAGTTTGTTACCCGCGCGCGTATGCAGGGTGTCGATGTTCTGCGTGATAATACATTTGAGCTTACCGACAGCTTCGAGCCGCGCCAGTGCCAGATGCGGCGGGTTCGGCTGCGCGTTCATCGTCAAGCGCGCGAGCGGCTGCACCCAGTCGTAGAAGGCTTGCGGATTTTGGCGAAAACCGTAGATGCTGGCAACGGTCAGGGGATCGCAGTCTTTCCACAGACCGGAGTCCGGGCTGCGGAAATCGGGAATGCCTGACGGTGTGCTGATACCTGCCCCCGTAAAGGCGATCATCGAGCGGGACTCGGCGATCAACTGAGCGATCGCTGCGATCTGGTCTTGCATAAGACCCACTTCTGTTGTCTATGTAGGTTCGCTGCCGACGGAGACGCGAACCCGATTATGCAGTTCTTCCGCGAGCTTGATCAGCTGGCTCGACACGATGGCGTTCGGCTGGAACATGACGACCGGCACGTTTGCCTGCTGCGCCTGCGCGATCAACTCGGAAGCGAGCGAAATGATGGCGCGAATTTCATAGCCGAGATACTGCTCGACTTCATTCCAAGCGGGCGGCGATGCCGCTGTCGAGCGGTTAACGACGACGACATGGAGCGAACCGGGATCGCTGCGTGTGGCGGCGATCTCGTGCAGAAGATCGTGCGCGACCGCCAGCGTGATCGTCATCGGGTCAATTACGACGACGAGCTGGTCGACTTCGCGCAGCAAGCGTTGATTGACTGCCGTGAAGCCGCAGCCGAGATCGATCACGGCGGGTTTGCCGATGCCGCGCAGCGCGCGGACGACCGCCACCGCCGCTTCGGGCGAGAACATGACCTGCGCTTCCACGGCGCGAGCCGACGAGAGCAAACCGCGCAGCCCGGATGGGTGGACGGCAAGCTCAGATTCGATCGCGCGCGCGCGGATTTCCTCAACCGACTTGGACAGGACATTCGCCATGCCGTGGGCGCGTCCCAAGCCGATCGACAGTCCAATGGTACCCATGCCCAGTCGAAAATCGGCAATGACCGGCGTTTCGCCTGCCGCCATACGCGCGGCGGCGATGTTGAGTGCAACTGTAGTTGTGCCGACGCCGCCCCGCGCGCCGATGACGCCGATGGCTGTCCCTTTGGCGACCGGCTGCTGAGGGCGCGGCGCTGTGTTGCGCGTTAGGATTGCTTTGACACGGGATGCCAACTCGGCAGGGTGGGTGGGTTTGGTCAGATAATCATCTGCGCCCGCCTCAAACCCGGCGACCTTGTCGTCAATGAGCGTCTTGGCTGTGAACATGATGATCGGAATGCGCTGTGTTTCGGGGTTCTTGCGCAAACGGCGACAGACTTCGTAGCCGTTCATATCCGGCATCATGATGTCGAGGATGATCAGGTCAGGGCGTTCGCTCGCCGCTTTGGTCAGCGCTTGGTTGCCTGCGCTCGCTGCGATAACCTCGTAGCCATTGCGCTGGAGCATTAAGCCAATGAGTTTTAAACTGTCTATGTCGTCGTCAACTACAAGGATTTTTTCAGGCATGGGTCTGACCGGAAGCTTGAAATAGACGTTTCTAATACGCGCAAGTCTAGCATGAAAGCATACCCTGTGCAAGGAAAGTAGGCGGGAGGTCAGGGTGTTATAATCGTTTCGTAGCAGCCGCAGTCAGAGCAGTCTCAAGGAGCCACACGGTGCAGAATGCAGACAACGCTTATTCGGATCATGAGCACGGCGCGGAGCAAATGCGGCGGCTGTTCGAGACGGTTGTCGCCGCCGTCGACGATCCGCTGCTGGTGTTCGATGGGGAGTGGCGGTTGCTCAATCTCAATCCCGCCGCGGAAGTCGTCTTCTCGGCGCAGGCTGCCGGGACGCCGCTGCCCGCCATCATACCCGCCGACTTGCTCGTGCTGCTCGAGGCACAGACTCAATATGGCGAATGGGTTCACCATAATCGAGTGTTTGTGCCGCACCTGACGCCGGTCGGTGATGGAAGCGACAGCGCTGACGGTTGGATAATCACGCTGAAAGACATCACCCGTTACAAGCAGCTGAGCCATAACCAGCGCGAGTTCGTCCGCGTTGTCTCGCACGACCTTCGGTCGCCGCTGACGGCGATCCAAGGGTTCGCCGCGATGCTTGACCAGCAGCTGGTTGGCAGCCTGAATGAAAAGCAGGCGCAGTTCGTCACCAAAATTCTGTCCAGCATCGCGCAGTTCACGGCACTGCTTGACAACATTCAAGACGCCGGGCGTTTTGACGTCGAGAGCGACTTCTACGAGATGCGCTGCGCGCCGTGTGACCTACGCGATATTGTTGATCGTGTAGTGAGCTTTCACCGGAGCGCCGCCGAAGCGCGCGGCTTGCACGTCGAAACCGATCTTGCCCGCGACCTCGCGATCATCACCGCCGACGGCAGCATGCTCGAACGCGCGTTACGCAACCTCGTCGACAACGCGGTCAAGTATACGACTGATGGCAGCACAATCACCGTGCGATCGCGACGCGTTGACGGCAGTGCCGTACTGTCGGTGAGTGACACCGGCGCGGGGATCAGCCCTGATGAACAAGCGCGGCTGTTTCAACGTCATGTGCGGCTCGCGCGCAAAGACCACCGCAAGATCAGAGGATCTGGCTTGGGCTTGTTCATCGTCAAGAATGTTGCTCTCCGTCACGGCGGTGAGACGTGGGTCGAAAGCGTCGAGGGGGAGGGCAGCACCTTCTACTTGAGCATTCCGCTCGACCCCGACTGCCCGCCCGGTTGAAACTGAGCGCCGAATCCGTTACGATAGACGAACAACTGTTCAGCTTTCCGCGCAGGTGATGTGATGCCAATTCAAGTGCTGTCCGACGATGTCGTCGCCCAGATCGCCGCAGGGGAAGTGGTCGAGCGTCCGACTTCGGTCGTCAAGGAACTGCTGGAAAATGCGCTCGACGCCGGCGCGACGCACGTGCGTATCGCCATCGGTGGCGACGGTCGGCGGCGCATCCAGATCAGCGACGACGGCTGCGGCATTCCGGCGGCGGAAGTGGAACTCGCCTTTCGCCGACATGCGACGAGCAAGCTGCGCGACGCGGTTGACCTGTACCGGATTCAAACGCTTGGCTTTCGCGGCGAGGCGCTGGCGAGTATCGCCTCCGTTAGCCATGTCAAACTGACGACGCGCCACCGTGACGAGGATGTCGGCAGTTACGTCCATGTGGAAGGCGGGCAGGTCGTTCAAGCGCGCCCGGTCGGAGCGCCGAGCGGGACAGTCATCAACGTCGAGAACCTGTTCTATAACACGCCGGCGCGACTCAAATTTCTGAAAGCCGAAAGCACGGAAAAGCGCCAGATCGCCGGCTTGATCACGCGTTACGCGATGGCATACCCTCATGTCCGCTTCATCCTCGAGCAGGATGGGCGCGAAGTCTTCCGCACCAATGGCAGCGGCAGCCTCGCCGATGTGATCGTGACGGCGCTGGGGCTGGATCATCTGAAAAACATGGTCGAAGTTGACGACTCGCAGGGCGATATTCGCGTCTATGGCTTCGCCTCCGCGCCGAGTCTGAACCGCGCCGATCGCTCGCGGATCACGCTGTTCGTCAACGGGCGCTACATTCAGGATTCCGGGCTGACTCACGCGGTGGTTCAAGCGTATCACACGCTGTTGATGACGGGACGATACCCGATCGCCGTGATCATGCTCACAATCAACCCCGAAGATGTTGACGTCAACGTTCACCCGACGAAAGCCGAAATTCGCTTTCGCGATCATGAGTCGGCGTTCACGGCGGTGCAGCGCGCCGTGCGCCGCGCCCTGATCGAAGGCGCGCAAACGCCGATGTTGCGCGGTCGCCGCTTCAATTCGAACGATCAGGGCGGGCAGTCGGCAGGATGGGAACGCGGCACCCAGCTTGACATGGGGCTGACGCTCGACTCGCCCGGTCAGCACGCGCGCCAGCGTTCGATGACTGACGCGCTCGACGAGGCTGACGATCCGACGGCGATCCCTGTTGGTCCCGGCGCGCCCGCCAAGCCGCGCACGCTGCCTATGCTGCGTGTCGTCGGGCAAATCGCCGCCAGTTACATTGTCGCTGAAGGTCCGGAAGGTATGTACCTGATCGACCAGCATGCGGCGCACGAGCGCATTATGTACGAGCAGTTCATGGCGGACTATACGCGCCAGAAAACAGTCACGCAAGCGGCATTGACGCCGCAGACGGCGCAGGTAGCACCCGCCGAAGCGCGCCTGATCGAGGAAAAGCTGCCGCTGCTCTCTGAGCTGGGTTTTGAGCTTGAGCCTTTTGGTCCAAACACGTTCATCGTGCGCGCTGTGCCAGCGATTCTGGCAGACAGCGACCCTACTGACCTGATCGCCGGGATCGTCGACGACTTGGAGCAGGGCAACCAGCCCGGAATGCCGTCGATCGAGGACAAGATCATCATGCGCGTGTGCAAACAGGCATCTGTCAAGGCGGGACAGATTCTGAGCTACGAGCAGATGCAGGGACTGATCCGGCAGCTTGAACGCTGCCAGTCCCCGTTGACCTGTCCTCACGGTCGCCCGACAATGATCCATATGAGCAGCGACCAGCTCGCGCGCCAGTTCGGGCGCATCTAGCGGCTCTGCCACTGGAACGTGCGCCAGTCCGGCATGCCGCTAACGTAGGCGTAACGCCCTTCGGCATTGCGCGCGGCGACGGTCACGCGCCAGCGGATCGTGTGCGTCTGCCCGTCGGTTGGTATTAACGATTCCGGGAGCTGGTACGACGTATTTCGGGTTACGTCGATGTGCTGCGTCCCGGTCGTATCGTCCTGAACCTCGATCAGGTAGACTTCGTTCGCTTGCAGGATGCCCACGCTTGCCCACTGGAGCGCGAACGTTATCGGCGGCGCGACGGCGTTTTGCTGCGGGTAGAAGGCGATCGGCGCTTCAAAGGTCGGCGTTGGCGTCGCGGTTTCGTTTCCTGAGAAGGTTGGCGACAGGGTTGGCGTTGGCGTCAGCGCTGGGACATTCACCGGCTGCCCGATCTGGAGCGAAACAAGGCAGTCGGGTCCACCACTCGGGTTGGTGAAATCGCAGTTGAAGAAGCCGATCTGCGGATTGAGTGTGGCGACGATCACGAGCGTCGTCGCGTTTTCCTCGGCAATGCCGACGATCGTCTGTCCCTCGCGCACCGTCACCTGAATGATCTCGGTGTCGACGGGAAGTTGTATGACGGGGGTGGCACCCTGCGCTGTTTCCGTCAGCGCGAAGTCTTCAGGCGTTGCCGTCGCCGTCGGCAGCGGAATCGTGATGACCGATCCCGCGCCCGGCAGCCGGTCGGCGCTGATAACGTTCTGGTTAATGCGGATAATCTCGTCAATCACGCCCAGATCGCGGTGTCCAAAGATGCGAATGATGCCAATCAGCGTGTCGTTGGGTTGAATGACATAGGTCGCGTAGGGATCGGGCGTCGGACTCGGCGTGTCCGTTGCCGTCGGCGGACCGGCTGTAATGGTCGCCGTCGGGCTTTCGAGCTGCGGCTCCGGCGTCAGCGTGGCACTTGGCGTCGGGGTGGGCGCGTCAACGACTTCAGTCGGCTGGACGCTGGGCGTCAAACCGCCCGGTGGAAGCGCCTCAAGCTCACAGGCGGCAAGCATGAAGGCAAAGGTGAGCAGCGCGAACGCTGCCAGCACGTATTTTGGCATTTAGGTACGCCCTTCCCATGTGAAAAGACGGGCATCAGTGGTGAAAATGGGCTGGTCGGGACTGCTGCGCCGGATGACGCTGATCGACCAGCGGTAATCGTGACGCTGGTTGTCCTGTCCCTGCCATTCGACCGGAATAGTGAAGTACAGTTCACTCGTTTCGCCCGCGTACTCGACATCGGCTGTTAAGTCTTCGACCCGCACGCGGTAGACCTCGTCGGCGTCGAGCGTCCCGGTGGCGACCCACCTCAGCGAGATCAAGTCATTACCCAAGAACAGGACGCGATCCGCCGGCGACAGCAGGCTCGGCGCGTTGAACGTCGGCGTCAGGGTTGGCGTTGGCGTCTCGCTGCCTGAAAGAGTCGGCGACAACGTCGGCGTCGGCGTTGGCGCAGGCACGCGGATGCGCTGCCCTGCGTAGAGCATGACGATGCAGGTGTCGCCGCCCGTTATTGAACCAAAATCACACTGTGAAAACGAGACTTCGGGGTTGAGCTGTGACAGAGTCTCGGCGCTGGTCTGATAGACGAAGACGATTTCGCTCATGCTCTGGTTTGGCTGAACTTCGTGCCACATGACGCCGGGAAGCAGCGTTTCAGTCGGCGCGATCGTTGGCGCTGACGACGTGGGAGCGTTCAGGATGCTGACGGCGCTTCCGCTCTCACTGCTGCCCTCGCCGCCGGTTTCCTCAGTCGTGTCCGGCTCTTCACCATCTGTAG
>JAEVZT010000548.1 GCA_023392115.1 Chloroflexota bacterium | reverse complement strand
GAGACGCGCTCGGCGCTGTGGACGCTGGTCGGCGCGCTGACGAAGTTCACGCCCGCGCTGATCCTCGGCGCGGTCTGGCGCTTCCGCCCGCCGCAGCAGGCGATCCGCTTCACGGCGATCGCGCTCTGTGGCTTCGCGCTCGTCTACCTGCTGCTGTTCGCGCAAAACGCCGACATGACGCTACCCTCGCTGACGGCGCAGTTCAACAAGGCGTCGTATCAAACTGTGTGGGCGCTGATCGACGGCAACCTGCGAACCGGCAATTTCGGCGCGGCGGTCGAACGGCTCGATCCTGCCAACGCCTACGTTATTCAGGGGAATCCGCCGGTCGTGCCGGGGATCGTCCGGCTTGTGCTGGCCGGCGCGATCGGTTTGTTCGTCTACGTGCGGACGCGGCGTTTCGACGACCGGGGACTCGTCGCCTTCACGACGATCACGCTGTTGATCTTCTTCTTGCAGGCGCAGGGCTGGAGTCCGCAGTGGTTGGCGCAGATCGTCCCGCTGCTGCTGCTGTGCTTCCCGACGCGCGATGGCGTGACGCTTGTCGTCCTGTTGAGCCTGTTGACGTTCGCCGAATACCCGTTCCTATTCCTGCGTACCGGCGACACCGGTGGCGAGATCGCCGGGGCGCTGGTGACGCCGTTCGTCGCGCTCGTGCTCGGTCGGACGGCGCTGCTCGTCGGCGTGTGCGTCGCGCTCTACCGTCGTCTGCGCGTCGAGGTGAGTGACGCGTGATGCGGGAAGCCCTTGTTACTCCGGTCAGCGGCAAGCGAACAATCGCGGGCAGGCGCGAGGCGCTGGTTTTCGGCGTGATCGCGCTGGTCGCCGCTTTCGCCCTGACGCGCGGGCTGGTCGGCGCGTCCGCCTATACCGACGCCTACTATCACTTTAACGCCGCCGAACGGCTGGCAAACGGTCAGGGTTTAACCGACGCCTACCTGTGGACGTACATCGGCGCGCCGGACTCGCTGCCTGCGCCGTCACACCTGTACTGGATGCCCCTGACATCGATCGTCGCCGCGCTCGGCATGACGATCTTCGGCGTGCCGGGGGATCACGCGGCGGCGCAGGTGCCGTTCGCGCTGATGCTGGCAACGACGGCGGCGATCGGCTTCTGGCTCGGCGGGCGGATCAGCGGACACCGGCGAGGGGCGTGGATCGCCGGCTTGATGGCGCTGTTCGCCGGCTTTTTCACGCGCTACTGGGGCGCGATCGACACGTTCACGCCCTACGCGCTGATCGGCTCGGCGTGTCTGGCGGTGATGGGCATCGCGGTAAGTCGCCCAAAGATGATTGCGTGGTTCGGCGTCGGCGCGCTGGCGGCGCTGGCGCATCTCACCCGCGCCGACGGTCTGCTGCTGCTCGGCGTCGGCGGGCTGGTGGCGGTGTGGATGGGGGTGCGACCCGCTGCCAGACCCTCAAAGGGTCTGGCAACTGAAGAAAGCCCCGTAAACGGGGCTGAACAGCCTGCTTCAGCAGGCTTACAGGCAGTTGCGTCTGCCGGGGGCTTTGAGCCTCGGGCGCGGCGGACGCTGCATGCAGCGTCCCTACGACTGCTCGGCTGGCTCTTTTCGCTGGTGATTGGCTATCTTCTCGTCATGCTGCCGTGGTCCGTCCGCAACCTGAACGCGATCGGGTCGCCGCTGCCGCTCGGCGGGATGCAGGCGATCTGGTTGCGCGAGTACAACGACCTGTTCAGCTACCCGCCGGACGCCAGCCCGCAAACCCTGTTCGCCGATGGGCTTAACACGTTTATCCAATCGCGCCGCGAAGCCTTCGACAACAACTTGGCAACATTCATCGCCGTCGAAGGGCTGGTCGCCATGACGCCGTTCATGCTGATCGGCTTGTGGGCGCGGCGGCGCGATCCGTACCTGACGCCGTTCTGGGTCTACGCGCTGCTGCTGCACGTCGCCATGACGCTCGTCTTTCCGTTTCCCGGCTATCGCGGCGGCTTGTTCCATTCGGCGGCGGCGCTCGTGCCGTTCTGGGCGGCGCTCGGCGTCACCGGGATCGACGCGGCGGTCGCGTGGGTCGCTCGTCGGCGACGGCGCTGGAACGCGGCGGTCGCGGGGCGGTTGTTCTCGGGGGCGCTGCTGGCGCTCGCGGGCGCCTTGAGCCTGAGCGTCGGGTTTGCGGGGCGCGTGCCGCCATCGACTGAGACGCCCGCGCTCTATGCCGAATTGATGCGACGCGTGCCGTCTGATGCGCGGATCATGATCAACGACCCGGCTGGCTTGTACTTCCATACGAAACTCGGTGGCGTCGTGCTGCCGAACGAAACGCCCGACGCGGTGCTGGCGATCGCCAGTCAGTACGATGTCGACTACCTGCTGCTCGAACTCGACGACGCGGCGATCCCCGCCGGGCTGCGCGCGATCCTCGACGCGCCGCCCGACTTCCTGACCCCTCTGCCGCCTGATTTCGCCAACGCGAGGTTATATGCAATCGATCGCCAGACACTTTCGCCCCGCTGACGGGCTGATCTTGATCGCCGCGTTCGCCGTGACGGCACTCTACACGCTGGCGGCGGGCGGGAATTTTCCGCTCGACGACAGTTGGATTCACCAGACCTACGGGCGCAATCTGGCGCACACCGGGCAGTGGGCATTCGTCTCCGGCGTGCCGAGCGCCGCGTCAACCTCGCCGCTGTACACCGTCGTGCTGGCGATCGGTTACGCGCTCAACCTCCCGTTTCGCCTGTGGACGCACGGCATCGGCGCGCTGTCACTTGGGCTGACGGGCATGATCGGGATGCGGCTGGCGGAGCGGCTCGCGCCGGATGTACGCCGGATAGGCGTAGTCACCGGATTGGCGCTCGTCCTCGCGTGGCATCTGATCTGGGCGGCGGCGTCGGGCATGGAGACGGCGATCTTCGCCATGCTAACTCTGCTCTTGATCCTGCTGGCGTGGCGCGAACTCGACGCTAGGAGTGAAGCGACCCAATTGGTACTTCTTCGCGGCGCGGTCTTTGGCGCTGTCGCCGCGCTGCTGACGCTGACGCGACCGGAAGGCGTGCTGCTCGTCGGCATGATCGGCGTGGCGCTGGTAATCGTCCGACCGGGTATGACATGGCGAACGATCATCCTATGGGGCGGGGCGGCGCTGGCGCTGTTCGCGCTGCTGCTCGCGCCATACTTGATCTTCAACTACCAGATCACCGGCGGACTGCTGCCGAACACGGCGGCGGCGAAACGGGTCTACAGCATGCCGCTGTTGGATCAGCCCTACCTATGGCGCATCGGAAATGTCGTGCTTCCGCTGCTGGCGGGCGGGCAAATTCTGCTCATACCCGGCATCGTCGCGTTCACGGTCGTGATGTTTAGGCGGCTGCGACGGGAACGCGTGGCGCTGCTGCTGCTTCTGCCGCTGCTGTGGGGCGTCGGCTTGATCCTGCTTTACGCGGCGTGGCTGCCGCTCAACTTCCAGCACTCGCGCTACCTGATGCCCGCGCTTCCGTCACTGATTATCGCCGGCGTTGTCGGTACGGCGTGGATTATTCGGCGGATGCAGGCGACGATGCTCGCGCGCGTCGTTTCGTCGGTGCTGGCGCTGTCGGCGGTCGGCTTGTTCCTCGTCTTCGCTTTCGCCGAAGGGCTGCGCGCCTATGTTCAGGACGTGACGATCATCGATCAGGAGATGGTGGCGACGGCGCACTGGCTGTCGGACAATGTGCCGCCGAATGAGCTGCTTGCAGTACACGATATCGGCGCAGTCGGCTACTTCGCGCCGCGCCCGATCCTCGACATCGCCGGGCTGGTGACGCCCGAAATCGTGCCGATCCTGCACGACCCCGCCGCCATGTGGTCGTTCATCGCCGAGCGCGACGCGCGCTACCTGATGGTGCTGGACAACCAGATACCGGGGGAAAGCTCGAATCGCCCTGCGCTGTGTTTAGCGTTCACGACCGGCGGCGAAACAGCCGTCAGCGCGGGCGGCAGCAATATGACGATTTACGGGCTGGCATGGGATGGGGAGTGCTCGTAGAGGTGTTAGCCTTCATTGTATTTGCAGGCATGAAAAATGTATAATGAGGATTATGAGTGACCTGTTAAAGAAACTCAACGTTCTGATACGTTCCGGGTTAGGTGAGGTTGTTCGTTCTGAAGGCAAAGCGCGTCAACCGATTCGACTGGGCAAAGACCTCGATCGGGAAGTGGACGTGCTGCGCCAGCGGATCAACGACGCCGTCGCCCATGAAGACCGGCTGAAGCAGCAGCTTCAGACGCTGGCGGACGAGATCGCCCGCTACGACGATGAAGCGGATGCGGCTGTCGCTGCCGGGAATGACGATGCCGCACGCACGGCAATCGACAGGCTGCGCCAAGCGAAACGCCGCCACGCGCGAGTCGAAATCGATTTGCAGGAACACGAAGTTGTGACGCAGGACTTGAT
>JAEVZT010000541.1 GCA_023392115.1 Chloroflexota bacterium | reverse complement strand
CGACGCCCGCCCCCATCAGCGCCGTCACCTCGACACACGTCCCGCCGACGTTCCGCACCACATCGGCGATCATGCCAACGGTCGCAACGGCATTGATTTCCGGGGCACTGCATCCTGTCGCCGCTTGCGCGTCCGCCGGAATACCTAGCAGTACCAGCGCGAGCAGCAGCAGCGCCACAAATACTCGTTGTGTCATGCGCTCAGGTTCTCCTATGTTCCACATCAAGACATGCAGTTATCTAAGCACAAATTTTAGCAGTGCGCAATAGTTTTTTAGACATGTCTAAATATTAGCCGAAGAAATCCGTCAAAAGGCGGAGGCAATGGTCAAACTGTCGGTTGGTCGGGTTATTCGGGAGGTTCGGCGATCAGTTCGATGCCGTCAGTCATGACAAGCTCGTCGCCCGCCGGCACGCCGCCAAGCGTCAGCGGCAGGCGCTGATTAGTCAGCGGATCGTACAAGCCGATCACGATCTTGTAGCCGCTTCCGGTGGCTGTTACGTCGTCGGGAAGTTGGAAGACACGTTCGTCGCTGATGAATTCGCCCGGTTCCCAGACCAGCGACGAGTAGTAGCCGCGCTCCCCCAGCGCAATTGGACCATCCCACGTCGTAATCAGGTTGTCATCGCTGTCACGCAGGTGAATGAACACCGACAGATCGGCTTGCGGCTGCTCTAACACTTCCCAGAACAGGTGCGCGATGAGGCGTCTGCCGCGCCAGAATTCCGCCCCGCCAATGTCGTGACCGAGATAACGCACCATACCATCGAAAACGGCGTCCTGTGGCGCGGAAGCGTGCGGCTGCGGGTCTGTCCAGCGATTAGCAAGGTTCAGTTCATATACGTCGTAGCGAAATATGCCGTCGTCGTGACCCCACGCACGACGAATGATGTCCTTCCGACCTAGCGCGCCGACAACTTGATTCCGGGTGATTGGAATACCTTCATACGCGCCGCGCGTCTCCGGCAGCCCGTAGACAAAGTACCGCGCATCATCGATCTCGTTCAACTGCGTAGGCACATCGTCGACGCGGATCGTTTCAAGAGGGAAAAAGAACGGCAGCCGCTCGATACCCGGCGCAGAGACGATCAACTCCTCGTTTGGATACTCGTCGAGCCAGACCTGCAAGCCGTCGACGACATTCATCAGCGCCGCGTTACCTGATCGGTAACGCGCGTCGTCGTCGGGATAGACATCTGTCCACAGGTAATCCCAGCCACCGTTCGGATCATAGACTGCCGAGATGATCCCCGGCAGCGCGAGGACGACGATCAGCGCGAGGTAAACAACCCGCAGGGCGGATCTCATCCGCTCCGGTTGGATCAGTTCGGCAAGGATGGCGGCGGTCGGCAGGATCAGCAGCGGGGCGACAGCGAACGACAGCCGGTAATGGTAGCTGTAGAAGAAGAACCAGACGACAACATACGGCAGCGCAAGCGCCGCGCTCCAGCCGAGAATGCGCGCCGCCGTCCGGGTCTTCTCGTCCGGCTGGACTCGCGACAGCGCCCATGCCACCAACGCGCCACCCGCGATCAACGCTGCCCATTCGAGTAGATTCATGCGGCGCGGCACTTCGACCAGCGGCGCGAGCGTCTCCGACAAGGTTTCGATGCTGGTGGACAGCGCCGTCGCCCAGTAGGGTACAAGTGTCGGCAGCACCGCCGCCAGCACGAGCGCTGTTCCGAAAAGGATAGGGAGACGAGGCGGGCGCATCCCGCGCGCGTAGACGTAAACCAGCACGGCGATCAGTGCGACCAGCAGCCAGCCGAACTCGACCCCGCTCTGAGCCGCCAGCGTCTGCCAGTATCCCGGTGGGAAGTCGATCGGGCTGTGACCGAGCAGCACGTTCCGCACGTACCAGACAACACCGAGCGGCAGCGTCGCCGCCCCGGCGAGGATCGCGATTTCGAGGCGAGGCAGCCAGCGTTCAACCTTGAGCCTTACCCGCAGCAGGTCAATGACGACCATCAGCACCACGCCGAGGATGAACGCGCCCATCGTTGGCTTGATCCACATGCCGATGCCGAGCAGCCACCCGGCGATCAGCGCGTAGCGACGGTTCAATTTTGTCCATGCCGTCAGGAAGTAGGCAGCCGCCAGCGTGAACAGGAACGCCAGCGGAATTTCAAGATCGCCCGCCCGTGACCATTCGCCTAGATGCGGGTACAGTGCCCAAAGAGCCGCCAGTATGATGCCGGTACGCCGGTTGAACAGCCGCGCGCCGAGCACATGCGCCGCGAAAATGCTGCCGGTATGCAGGAAGATCAGTCCGGCGCGGGCGATGTGGTCGTTGATGCCGAAGGCGAGCTGGACATAGGTATATTGCAGTGGCATGAACTGAGGGTAGTAACCCACAGTCTCCGGAATCCTGCCGATCAGCGTAAATAACCGTCCCTGATAGCCATACACCCACAGGGCGTCATAGGCTGTGAAATTCCAGTAGGCGATGACGATCCAGCGCACGACGAGCGCCACGACGATCAGGGCAATTAGCAATATTTCGTCCACCGCCAGCGGTTTTTCGGGTTCTGTGCTAGGCACGAGGTCGCGCCACCTACGCCATGCCAGCCCCGCGCCGATCAGGGCAAGGATCACCGTCCCCCAAGAGACAACATCCCACTCGAAACGCACATCGAGCGTCGTCAGCGCGAACATGTACGCCGTCAACAGTGCCGGTCCTGTTGCGAAGGCGACGGCGAGAACTTCGACCCACCTGCGCCAGTCTGCGCGCGGCAGAAGTACCAGCGCCCACGGGATGCCGAGTCCGGCGTAAATCCACAAAAAAGCCGGAGTCCCGGCGAGCGTATCGGCGATCCAGTACGGCATTTTGCACGTTATCCTTGCGGCACTTCAGGGCGCAGCGCGAGAATGCGACCGCCACCGACGCTGATATAGACCCAGCCCTGATCGGTGACAGCCACGTCAAGCGGGCGGTGCGGGTAGACACCGCTTCCACGATAATTCAGTTCTTCAAGCGTAAATCCGGAGTCTGCGCTGCTCGACGGCGACTGCGCGGGCATGACCGGGAACGTTTCTGCCCCCCCCTCTCCGAAACGCACGCCGATCAGCGCATAGCCACGCAGGTCGAGTTCATTGTAGGAGCCGCGCAGGACGACCAACAGCGAGTTCGCCAACAGCGGCAGCGTATCACCTGTGTAAGCCGCGATACCGACCGGCACGCTGCCTGTCGGCAGGGAAACGACCGGCGGGATGCTTTGGGCGCAGTCTATACCTTCGGCAAGCGGCGCGCTGTCGGCACCGAAGCAGCCCGGAAACCCAAAATCCGCCCCGGGCATCAGCCGGTTGATCTCGTCCAAATCCGGCACGTCGAACAAGCCGTCCGGCGCGCTGTCGAGGACGTAAAGCGTGTCGGCGGAAAACGCCAGATCGGCGGGGAAACGCAGTCCTGTTGCAGCGATCTGCGGGTCAGAGCCATCGGCGGCGTAGCTGAGGATTGCGCCGCGCGCCGGATCGTCCGGCAGACAGGCGTCGCACGGTGCGCCGGTCGCCACGTAGATACGTCCGTCCCCGCCGACAGCAATCCCCCCCGTCCAGAAGCCCGCCCCTGAAGGC